>JAIRNQ010000267.1 GCA_031257955.1 Deltaproteobacteria bacterium
TGGCCTACAAACATTACAATCAAAAGCGTAAACAATAAAAGGCTTGTTTTTTTGCCTTGGCCATGATTATCGCCCGAACCGCCGAGGATCCACCCTTAAGGGAAGCGGATTATCGGCCCTGGATCCAACTTTTGCCCGGTTATGGCCGGATAATTATTGAGCCCAAAACGAAGGCGTTTTTGGCTCGAGAGATTTTAAAACCCTAAATCCGAAAACTTAAGTTTTTGCCCTTTGGGCCTTGAAAAAGGCCGCGCTGGAGTTTTGTCCTAAATCCGAAAACCTAAGTTTTGGGCCATTGGGCCTAGAAATAGGCCGCGCGATTGTTGCGCCTTGGGCCCGCCGTCCATAACTTAAATAAACAATAACCTTTTTTTGATGGGGTATTGATTTCCCGGACCCATCGCCAGGCGTGAAAAACCGATTCAACCCCAGACCTCCGGCGCCGCCCGTTTAAGGCGCCGGTTCGGCCCAGCCCGGACGGCCAGTCCGGACGACCATGTCCGGACGGCCCAACTTTACGATTAATCGCCAAGTATTCGCCTTCTGTCGCTTTCGCGGCTGAGCCCAGCTAGGTTGGGTGGGATTAGGGTCTATGTGCCCGACGAGTAAATAATTATAAGTGTCTTAGCCGCGGTCCCGGCCATGCCAGGTGGTGGGACTCGCCAATCGCGATAAATCGCCAACCTTTTGCCCGATAGTCGGGCAACGATCGCCAACGCGTGGAGAAAACGTGATGTTGAAATATTTGAAATCGGTTATATGCTTACCGGTTCTAGCCTTTCTGGCCTGGCAAACGCTATCCGCTGGGGACTTGGCCGCCCAGAGCATAGAAACCAGGGAAGTGACGGTCACTTCCACCAGAACCGAGAGGGATTTGTTCGTCGTGCCCATGACCGTCACCGTAAAATCGGCCGAGGATCTTAAGTGGCAGCCCAATACCAACGTGGCCGACTTTTTGGCCGACGTTCCCGGCGTCCAGATCATGGACGGCGGTATGCCCGGGGGCAAAAGGGTCATGATCCGCGGTGAAAGCCCCATGAGAAGCCTCATTCTAGTGGACGGGGTGAAAATCTCCGAGCAAAAAAGCATGAGCGGATCGGCCATTTTGATAGACACCAGCCAAATTGAAAGAATTGAGGTCATCAAAGGCCCGGCCTCGGTTTTGTACGGGTCGGAAGCCATTGGCGGCGTCATTAACATAATCACCAAAAAAGGCGGCGACAAGCCCATAGGCTTTAGCCAAAACCTCATCGCCGATTCCTCCACCTCGAGCCTGGAATGGCAAACGGCCATATTCGGCGAATATAACGGCTTCAACTATCGGGTAACCGGAAGCGGAATCAACGCGGGGGACCGAATGACTCCGCTCGGCGAGCTTGAACGAAGCAGTTACCGCAATAATTATTTTTCGGTCCGTCTGGGTTACGACTGGGACGGCGGCTCGGTTTACGTCAAGGCCGACGATTACCGGAGTGTCATCCGCATCCCGGTCAATTACGGATCCGCCGTGGGCCTTACTGGCATGACTACTACCACAGCCGTCGATCTGTTTCTGCCACAATGGGATCGCAAATCCGTATCTGCCGGATTCGAGTTGCGCGATTTGTTGCCAAACTTGGCCAAAGTCAGCCTCAACCTCTATTACCAAAATATGATAAAGTATTTTCAAAACTTGGTCACCGTGCGGCCACCCATGCCCCCCGGCATGTACATCAACACCAAAATCCACACCACCAACGATCAGGACAGTTTTGGGGGAAGCCTTCAGACCGACTGGAAACTTGGCGACCATTACCTTATCGTCGGACTGGACTACAACAAGGACGATCTTACCGCCGACGACAGACGCCCGTCCGTAATGAGCTATCCCGGACCCGCTCTCACCGTCCCCGTGGCCTACAGGTACAAAGCCGACCAGAGCGTCTTTGGGTTGTTCGCCCAGGATGAATGGACCTTGCCCCACGGATTCACGGCCACCTTGGGCCTCAGGAACACCTGGGTCAACTCGAAGCTGAGGGCCAACGACAACCCTAACCTTCCCAACAACTCCGCCAAAAACGACTCCAGGTTGGTGGGAAACGTCGGACTGGTTTGGAAGGGCTTGGAAAACTTGTCCCTTAGGGCAACATGGTCACAAGGCTATAAATTCCCACCCCTAAATGACCTATATCTTGGAACCGTCCACGGTTCCGGTACCCCTACTTATCCAAATCCCAATCTAAAGCCAGAAACTTCCGATAATTTTGAAGTTGGTATGCGGTATAATAATGGTGCCCTTAACCTGGATCTGGCTATTTTCTATGCTTTGAGTAAAAACTACATTACCACCAGGCCCATGATAGGAGTGCCTAACGCCAGCCAATTCGTCAATACCGACCAAGCCCGGACCATTGGTTTTGAGCTGGGGGTGAGCTATGAGATTTATTCCCTGGGCCTGACCCCTTACGCCACGGTGACTTACCTTAATCGGGAATTCACCGACACCCAACGCGCTAGGAAAGGTAACAACTATTTTGACGTGAAGTTTACCACCTCGGATACCGGCACCCCGCCCTGGTCGGGCCGTTTGGGCTTTAAATTCGATCGGGATTTGGATAACGGTCTTATCTTTCACGCCAACGCCTACATGGAGTGGGCCTCCCTGGCCAAAGAAACCTATTACGATAGCTCTTCGGCGCAGCTGATCGCTCTCAACACCTGGCAATATGATTGGCGTACCGACGAATATCCGGGGTGGCAAACCTATAACGTCGATTTGGGCATGGAATGGGGCGAGGAGCATAAGTGGAACGCCTCAGTCTCCCTCAGAAACATATCGAACAGGGCGTACACCAGGGCCAATAACGCTATCATGGACCCCGGCTTTCACGTCGTTGCCGGGGTTGGCTTCGAGTTCTAAGCCCGGCTAACCCTTAGCCCGCCCGTACCCGCCAAGGCCAAGCCAACGCTTGGCCTTGGCGATAGCCTATCGTCAACGCGCAAAACCGTGCCCCTTAACCCGGGGCGATAAGCCGGAGACCGATTTGACCGCTAAAACCCTTACCTGGAGCAGCGTATGGAACGGGCGGGGTCTGTTCGAGACCCGGGAGCTGGTTACCATAGGCTTGTTTTCCGCCGCCGCCAAGGCCAGCTCCCTGATGCTGGCCCTGATGGGCGGGGGAATGAACCCCTTAACCATGATCCTGAAAAGCGCCGTCCAGTCGGCCCTTTTGGTGGTACTCATGGCCAAGGTCCCCAAAACCGGGACGTTGACGCTATCCAACGCCATAGGCATGCTCCTGTCTTTTCTTTTGATGGGGCAGCACGTTATGTCCCTTCCGGTGGTCCTATTGGGGACGATATTGGTGGAGCTGTTGGCCCTGCCTTTCGGGGGCTTGGCTCGCCGGGCCTGGTTGGCCATACCCATGATTGCCATAAGCGAGCTGCTGGTCCGCGTTATCAACGTTGGCGTCTCCTATCTTGGCGTAAGGGAACAGCCGGGCTTGCTGGTCATGGTATTGATGGTCTCGGCTTTCAGCTACCTGGGAATCCTCCTGGGGCTGTTTGGCGGCCTTAAAATGGCCAAGGAACTAAAGCATGCGGGCCTTATCCAGAATTGACCACTACCGGGGGGCCGGGCGGCTTAGCCTTAGGGCCGAGACGCGCCTGATGATGACCGCGGTGGCCTCGATCTCCTCGCTGGTCTTAAGCGATCCTCAGGCCCTGGCCCTACTGCTGTCCTTCTCGGCCCTCTACGCCGTGGCCGAGACCAAACCCAAGACTTTGCTCATAGCCTACCTATTTATGGCCGTCATGTGTTCCGTGGCCCTGTTTTGCGTTTGGCTCTTGGGCTTTGTCTTCCCCATTATACGCGAGTCCTCTCTTTCTATGGCCATCTCTCCCTTCCTGAGGCTGGCAGTGACCATGAACGCCATATTGCCCCTGGCCCTGAATTCCCGTCTGACCGATCTGGCCATGGCCCTGGGAAGGCTCCATCTCCCTGGCCTCGTCAGGCTCCCATTGATGGTCACCATTCGCTTCATCCCCACCATCCTAAACGACATGATCCAGTTGCGTGAGGCCGTGGGCATTCGCTTTCGGGGCCGAAAGGGCTTTCTATTTTGGCTGTCCCACCCCTTCACCTGGTGGAGGGTATTTTTTCAGCCTTTGATAGTAAGGCTTATCCGCTCGGCCGACGAGCTGGCCATGGCCGCCGAACTGAAGGGTCTCGAGCCAAACACCGAATTTGGCGGCAGCCCCCTACCCTTTTCGACCCACGACCGGGCGACCATGCTCTTGGCCGCCCTGGCCATGGTTTTGTCGGGCTTGGCCCAGATATTGGTTGGCGCCCATGCCGGCCGTTAAGCCAATGCCTCGGCCAGGCGATCGTGGCCAGATGGTCCCATCCCTCCGGGACCGGGGCCCAGGCCAGGGCCCGGCCACCGACGGGACCCTTAGCGCTGGCGATGACCGAGGCTTGGGCGAAGGCGGCCGCCATGCTTAAGGTGGAATCGCTCTCCTACCGCCACGCCCACTCGGACCGACAGGCCCTAAAGGACGTTAGCTTTGGTTTGGCGCCGGGACAATCGCTCTTACTTACCGGTCGCAGCGGCAGCGGCAAGAGTACCCTTCTGGCCATACTGGCCGGACTATATCCGCATTTCCTGAAAGGTTCATTGGAAGGCCGAGCCACTCTTGACGGCCTGGAAGCCGGCCGGGGCGGGGTGGCCGAGTGGGGCAAGGGGGCTAGGCTCATGCTCCAAAACCCGGAAGCCCAGTTTTTCGCCGGGACGGTCGGGGAAGAAATTTTACTGACCCTGCGTTGCCGTGGGGTGACCGGCCAGGAGGCCGATGACATCGCCAAAGAACGCCTGGGGACCCTGGGACTATTGGCCTTAAGGGATCATTCGGTTTTCAAACTCTCCGAGGGACAGAAACAAAAGGCCGTCCTGGCCGCCTTTACCTCCTTACGCCCCAAGCTGCTGCTTCTGGACGAGCCCAGCGCCAACCTAGACCCATCGTTTCTGGCCGATCTAAAATCGGTCCTAAAAAACCTCCGAAAAGAGGGCCTTTCTCTGATCGTGGCCGATCACCGGCTTTACTGGCTTGAGGGTTTGTGCGAGAGGCTTTTGGTTCTCGAGGAAGGCCAAGTGGCCTTTGAGGGTTCCTTCGGCGATCTGGCCGACGGCCAAAGACGCCATCGCCTGGGCCTTCGTAGTCCCGAAGCGCCCAGGCCAACCGAACTGCCCGGTCCCCGCGGCCTCAATCTGCCGGCCGCCGCCCCAGCCGGGCCCGAAGGCCATCCGGTATCGGAAACCGGTAACCCCGAAGGCCACCCGGCCTCGGAGGCCGCGAGTCCCGAAGCCCCCCCGGCCAACGGCTCTCTCCAGGCCGTCCAAACGGCCGTAACGGTCGGGGGAAACGGTTGGGCGGTCAGGGTGGAAAACCTGCGCTTCAGTTACCCGGAGGGCCGCGAATTATTTGGCGGCTTGAGCTTGTCCCTGGCCGCCGGCGAGGTCACCGCCCTTACCGGGCCCAGCGGGCGCGGCAAAACCACCTTGGCCAGGCTCTTGTGCGGCTTGGAAAAGCCGACCCAGGGGCGGGTCACTTACCAAGGAAAACCGGCGGGGCTGGAACTGGGGCAAGTGGTCTTGCAAAACGCCGACCACCAGCTCTACATGCCCACCGTCCTGGCCGAGGTCACCCTATCGCTGGGACAAGGCAAAGGCGGCAAAGCCGTAAAAGCCAAGGCCATGGAAATCCTGGAGGCCTTTGGGCTGGCCGAACTGGCCGACCGTCACCCGCAATCGCTCTCGGGCGGTGAAAAGCAGCGCTTAGTGGTGGCCGTGGGCCTGGCCAGACCGACCAAACTATTGGCCCTGGACGAACCCACCTCGGGCCTGGACGGTCGCAACCTAAGCCTCATGGCCGCCGAAATCCGCAAAGCCGCCCAAGCCGGCCCGGCCGTCCTGGTGGTCACGCACGATCTCGAACTGGTCAGCCTCTGCGCCGACCGGCAACTGGAACTAACCGGGCCCATGGCCCTAAGCCCCGGCGGCCAACCATAACCTCGAACCAGTCTTGGCCTCCCCTAGCTTTCCCAGCTTCGGTAAAACCCGGTCCGGTCCGGTTCAGATTGACCCGACCTGGCCAAGCCGGGAAGTGGACAACCGACGCGAAATCAAGAATAGCTTGCCATCAAAGTATTATAAACTGTTTTTAGCCAGTGAGGAAAAAATGAAAACTCTAGTCGCCTACTCGAGCCTAACCGGCAACACCCAGAAAGTGGCCCAAGCTATCTCAGACGCCATTCCGGGGGCCGAAATCCACCCGGTCGACAAAACGCCAAATCTTTCGGACTACGGTCTGATCATAGTCGGGTTCTGGGTTGACCGGGGCCAGCCAGACCGCAAAACCCAAGAATTCATCGAAAGGGTTGAGGGGAAACCCGTCGGTTTCTTCTTTACCCTGGGGGCTTACCCGGATTCCGATCACGCCGGTGACGTGGCCAGGGTTACCGAGGAAATGATTGCCAAGGGCCAAAACCAAGTGTTGGGCTCCTTCCGTTGCCAAGGCAAGGTTGACCCGGCCCTTCTGGAGAGGATGAAGAAAAGCCTTCCCGCCGACCATCCCCACGCCCAGATGAGCCCGCAGCGTAAGGCCCGCCTGGAAGAGGCGGCCAAACACCCCAACGACGAGGATCTATTGAGGGCCAAAGCTTTTGCCGACGACACCTACCGCAAGGCGTTGTCCGCGCCGGCCAAGCCCAACGGGGGAGGACGGCCATGAGAACGCTGACCGCCGAGGAGATTATCCAAATAACCCGAAAAGCCATGTGGGCCACCGTCATCACCGTGAGGCCCGACGGGGTGCCCTTCGCCATCGAGGCCACCCCCTTCGATACCGAAACGGAAACCTGTTTTATGATAAACCCTAACGGCGGCACCTCCAAAAACCTGAAGGCCTCGAACCACGTCCTCTTAAAGTACACCTTCACCACCCAGGGGCTAAAGGATTGGATGGGCATATCCTGCCTGGGGAGCGGACGCTTCGTCCACGAGCCGGACGAAATCCGCCTGGGCTGGGATCTTTTGGGCCAAGTCATGAAACAGGACTTTTCCTCGGCGGCCGACAAGTTTTGTAAGACCCCCGAGCGTTCGCCAATGATGGCGGTCAAGATACACTCCCGGACCGGCCGCTGCAGCGCCAAAAACGGCGAACCGCTGACCGACATCATAGCTACCCTCGGAATATAGGCCGACTAAAGCCGCCCATCCCAGGAGGGGCATAATAGTGGGCCGGGAATATGGCGGCCTGGCACTTGGCCAATTTTCGGGCTGGCCCCGTGACTTAAGGTGCCCTGGAGTCGCGGGAGGATCGGGCCGGTCGGGGGGCTCAGGCGGGGGGAGTTTTGGCAAACAACAATTGCCAAAACCTGGCCATCTTAAAGCGGTCCAGAAAATACATACGTATTTTCGTGGATAGCTTCCAGCGTTTGTCCCTTTTTATTCCCCGGCAAAAGGGTTCGGCGTTTATTACCGTGAGCGCGGGAGACCAAGACGAAAATAAATCTGGACTATTTACGTAAAAACTCATTACAGCGTCTTTGATTCCAGTTTTTCTTACAAGCCTGTTGGAAACCTTCGTGGCCAGTTTGGTCTGTCCGTCAAAAAAGATCTCCCCGTCCGGGAAATTCTTGGCCAAGGCCAGGAACAGATCCCTGACCTCACCTTCCTGAAAATAAAAAAACACCCCCGATCCTATCACCAATATCCCGTCGTCTTCGTTAAAGCGTATGTCCTTCATCCAGTAGTGGTCTAGAACTGACTTGGCCAGGCAAACGTTCCGAGGGCCTTCGGGGATTAGATTTTTCCGCAAGTCGATGACCTCGGGTAGATCCAGATCGTACCAATATAGCGAGCCGTTATCGACCCGG
>JAIRNQ010000298.1 GCA_031257955.1 Deltaproteobacteria bacterium
ACCGTAGGCCTTTTTTTGGGGTACGGGGGCACCGGGGTGGGTTTTTTGGGACAATCGATAGGGTGGCCGTGGACTTTTTTTTGGGGCTCGGGGAGGCAAAAAAAAGGTTTTTGGGACAATCGAAAGGGTAGCCGTGGACATTTTTTTTGGGGGGCGCGGGGAGTGGGAGGTTTTTTTGCCAACGGGCGCTCGATAGCTGGAAAGCGTAGGTATTTTCTAGGGTTTAGTTAACGGGCTTTCGTTAGTTTAAGGGAAGTCGGGGAGCGGTTGGTCAATTAAACTGACCCAGGGACTATTGGGCCCGCCGTTTGGAAATTTTCGAGGCTTGTTGGAGGTTTTGAGGCCGGAAGTTTTGGGTATTTGGCTAAGCGGCCGCGAATGGCCGGCCGAAATTGGGGTTTATCCCGGGACCGCCCCGGACCCCGGACGGGAAGGGACATGGTCGATGGCGACATAAAACGGGCGCCCAGGGCCGGGGCGACGGAGAAGTCCTCCGGCGGCTACCCGCTGGCCGCCTTGGTCGGCCAAGCCGATATGGCCCGAGCCCTGATCCTTTTGGCCGTAGACGCCGATCTGGGCGGACTGTTGCTGGTAGGGGAGAAGGGCACGGCCAAGAGCACGGCCGCTCGGGCCTTGGCGGAGATTTTGCCCGCTTTTGACGGCCGGCTGGATTGCCCCTATCACTGCCGACCGGATCTGGCGGCGGAGATCTGCCCCTCCTGCGCCCAGACCCCGGGCCCGGTGGGGGAGGTGAGGGCCCCCTTTAAGACCGTGCCCCTGGGCGTGACCGAGGAGCGCCTTTTGGGTGGGCTGGACTGGGAAGCCACCCTTAGAGCCGGAAGGCCCACCCTAAAGCCCGGCCTTTTGGGCGAGGCCAACCACGGCTTGGTTTACGTGGACGAGGTTAACCTGCTGGCGCCCTCCCTGGCCCACCTGCTGCTGGACGCCGTCTCCGGGGGGCGGGTGACCGTGGAGCGGGACGGGCTTTCGCTTTGGCACCCGGCCAAGGTGGCCCTATTGGGTTCCATGAACCCGGAGGAGGGGCCGTTGGGCCCCCAGCTGGCCGACCGTTTCGCTCTGTCGGTAACCCTTAAGGGCGAGTCCGATCCGGCCGTCCGGGCCGAGATCGTCAGGCGCCGGCTGGCCTACGAGCGGGACCCGGCGGCCTTTAGGGCGGCCTGGGCCCGGGAGAGCCAAGGCCTTACCCTACGAATCAAACGGGCCCGGGAGATCCTCGCCCGGCTGGTGCCCTCGCCGGGCGCCTCGCGCTTGGCCGCCCGCTTGGCCCAGTCGGTCAAAGCCGCCGGCCATAGGGCCGATCTGGCCCTGTGCCGGGCCGCCCTGGCTTTGGCCGCCTGGGAGATGGCCGCCGAACCCGAGTATTTGGGGGTTTTGGGGCTTTCGGGTCTTTCGGGACCTTCCGGCCCGCCTCAAGGCTTTGAGGTCGGCCCGGAGCGGATTCGGGAAGTCAGCCACTTGGTCTTGCCGACCAGGGAGAGGCCGGATCGGGCCAGGCGGGAGAAGACTTTCGTGGGCCAGGTCAAAAAAGTCGAAAATTTGTCGGAGATCCGCGGGCAAGAGGTTTATCTGACCGGCCGGCCCGAGATCCCGCCGGAGTTTAAGCCGGAATCGTTGTCCGCGGAAGACCGGACGGCACTGACCGTCTACGAGGTGGCCCAGACCTTCGACGTCGTTAGCCCCAAAACCCGCGAGGCCCCCGGGCCCAAAGAACGTTCGGGCCGACGCGGCTGGCGGGAGACGGCCAAGGCCCGGGGTAGGGCCTTTAAGACCACGGCCAGGCGGCTGGGAAGGCCGGTCTCGCTTTCGGCCACTCTCAGGGCGGCGGCCCCGTTCCAGGCCCTTCGAAGGCAAAGGCTGGGGGACGACGATATGGGCCGGGTCGGGGACCGGACCGGGGACCGGGCCGGGGACCGGGAGGCGGGGAGGGCGTTGCTGCTGAACCCGAACGACTTTCGGGAAAAAGTTTATAGGCACAAAACCGGCCGTCTGGTATTGTTCGTGGTCGACTCCTCAGGCTCCATCGGGACCCTCTACCGCATGGAAGAGGCCAAGGCCGCCGCCATGTCCCTTTTGGCCGACGCCTACCGCAAGCGCGACCGGGTGGCCTTGATAGCCTTTTACGGCCAAGCGGCGGAACTGCTCCTGCCCCCCACCAACAGCCCGGATCTGGCCGGGCGCCTTTTGGCCAGTTTGCCCTCGGGCGGCAAAACTCCTTTGGCCGCGGCCCTGGCCATGGCCCACCGCCTCATAGCCGTCGAGCGCTCCAAGGACCCAAAAATCACCCCCCACGTCATCCTCATGACCGACGGACGCCCCAACGTGCCCCTGGATCCGGCCCGCTCGCCCTGGCCCGAGGTCCTGGCCATGGCCGGACGAATGGCCGACGATCCCACCGTCAAGTTTTTGTTGATCGACACCGATCGGGGCGCCTACAACGACTACAAGCTGACCCGGGAACTGGCCGAGCGGCTGCGTTGCCCCAGGATGAGCCTGGAGGAACTTCGTCGGGGAAGTCTGGAGGGCTGGCTGGGGGGCGACTGAGGCCGCCCATCCGGATCCATTCCGGACAAAGGGCCGAAAGGCGCGGGCGCGCTTTTTTTTGTTTCATTTTTGGGGATAACGTGATAACATAATGAACCATAAAGTCTGGTTAGGTTAGACGTTTTTTTAGGCATGTAATTATAGTTAGGTAATTTAACGAGCCTTATGCCTTTTCGGGTCTGACCTTTCCGGCGTCGAACGTTCTTCCGCGAGCTTCTAATTTCGTTATAATGGTCGAGTCAACCTTTGGGCTTTTTTTGGGGGCCAAGCCGCCGGCTTGGACGGCCAAAACTTTTTCGCCCCGTTGGCCGGATTTCGTCTTTCATAACCTCCCCCGCCGGGCCCTGGCGGGCAAATTTACGATAACCTAAATGTTTGGAGACCATGATGTCAGCCATAAATGAGGAAATGACTTTCGTTTCTCGAGATTGCAAGAGTATATTGGATATTTGCGACAAAATTTGCCAGGCCAGCGAAGGGCTCTTGGACAACGAAAGGACCCGGCTTCTGGAAAGCGGCCAGCTTTCCGGCAACCTTAGGGCCAAGGACCACGATTCCGAGATTTTCGCCGCCGCCCGGCTGAGGGACGTCCCGGTCATCGCCAGGATTGGCTGCAAAGACGAATCCAACCGGACCAGAATTTTCTATACCTGCCCCTGCTCGCCCCCGTCCGGTATCCCCAGGGCCAACCTTAATTCCATCTACTCGCCTATGGGCCGTCTGGCCGTGCTTCCCTTGGGATCCTCTTTGGTCACCCCCAAGGGCGAGACTTTGGTGGTAAGCGATCGGGCCGCCCTGAGGCCGGTGGACTACCGCGTGGGCCACGACGTCCAGGACACGCTTTTCGAGTCCCTAAACCGGGACCGCCTCCGGGTTAAGTCCCTGCGCGATTTCGTTCGCACCTTCGGCGAGAACCGCCCCAAACTGGCCGTGGAGGCCAGCGACGGGCCTCCGCTGGTCCCGGCCGAGGAATTGGACGTGGTGGTGGACGAGGGCGAAACCCGCGCCCCTTCGGTCTTTCACGGGCTGCGTCAGCCCCATCTTCTGGATCTCTTCCAGGACGAGACCCTCAGGCGTCCCTTCCAGACCAAGCAGTGCCTGGTGGGACCACCGGGTTCCGGCAAAACCGTCACCCTCATAAGGCGCTTGGATTTCAACATTTCCGGCGAGGCCCTGGAAGCCGAAAACCCGACCTTACCGGAAAAGCTGGCCGGCCAATCGGCCCAACCCCATTCGGTCAGCTGGTACTTATTCCTGCCCACCGATACCCTGCGCCGCTATCTGCGGGACACCTTCACCGATTTGGTCATCCCCGGCTTCGACAAAAACGCCCTGACCTGGGACGAGGCCCGCCTGGAGCTGGCCACCGACTTCTTCCGTATCCTTTCCGCCAAAGGGGCCCATGGCCTACGGCTGGCCAAATCCGCCGGCAAGATCTCCAAGGCCGCCCTGGCCGACGCGGCCGGCTGGTACGCCGACTTTTCGGCCTTCCAAGCCAAAAGCTACTTCCAGGCCCAGAAGGCCCAGGCCCGCTTTCTTTTCGAGCAAGCGGACCCGGAAATCTCCCATCTGGGGCAGCAGCTGGAGGAACTTTTGGAGAAAAGTTCAGACCATACCCTTCTGTGGTTCAAGCGGGCCTTGGATCCTTACCAGGAGGGCCTCTCCGACCTCTTGTCCGGAAAGGCCGACGTCATCCAGAGGGAGCTTAAGAGCGCCTTCCAAAGCCACGTCGAGCGCGACCCCACCCTGATCGACGGACTGGTCTCGCTGGTCCTGACCGGCGACCGGGCCGACAAAACCGAGGAAAACGGCCGCTCGGCCAACCTCTTTAGGCGCGAGGCCTTTGGGGTTTATTCCTCGGCCCTCCTCGAGTACGCCGTGGCCCTGGCCAGGGGCAAAAGCCTCCCCAGGGATTCCCGCTCCGGGCGGGCGCTGGGCTGGCTGGGCGAGGGCCGGCTGCTACCCCAAGCCCGGCTAAAAGAGCTGGGTGCCGACCAGATCGTTTGTCGGGCCCTGCGGCGCTTTAAGGTCGACGGCCCCGCTTTTTTCAATGCCTATTTCGATTCCATCGTCCCCAACTACCTGCGCTTCCGTCGCCACAACCGCCTCTGGTATACCAAGGCCGTCGGGGCCAGCCGCCAAGTGGAACCCTTCGAGGTCGATCTTCTGCTGCTTTCCTTTCTGGAGCCGGGTTCGGAAATACTCAAAAACGTCCAAGCCTCAATGGAGAAGGTCCGCCTAAACTGGTCGTTGGACAACTTGTCTTATCTGACCAGAAACCAGGTCCTCGTGGACGCGGCCTCGGATTTTTCCCCGGTCCAGCTTAAATGCATGGTCTCGCTGGCCAACGGCAATCTGGGCTCGGTGACCGTGGCCGCCGATCTGGGCCCCCGGGCCCCGGTTTACGGCCTCAAGTCCTTGGACGATCTGGAATGGGCCCTCCCTAAGGCCACTTTGGCCGAGTTCCAGATCAACTACCGCCAATCCAAGCCATTGTTGGAGCTGACCGACATCCTTTCCGGATCCACCAAGGCCCGTTTTTTGGCCAGCCGCTTCGAGTCCAAGGGACCCAAGCCGGCCTTGGCCCAAAACCTGGGATCGCATTCCGCAACCGCCGCCTGGATTTCGGCGCGCGTTTCTGAGATAATCTCCCGAGCCGGACGATTGCCCTCGGCGGCCGTGGCCGTGGCCAAACCCTCCGAGGTCGGACCCCTGGCCGAGGCCCTGACCAAGGCGCTGGGAAAGGCCCTGGAAGGCCTCCCCGAGGCCCAAGGCCTGAAGGCCTTGGCCTGCGTGCCCGGCCAACCCTTAGGCAACTCCAGCGACCTGCGGGTCCTGACTCTGGACGAGGCCAGGGGCCTGGAATTCGAGGCCTTCTTTCTGGTCTCCCAAGAGATCCCGGAAAACCCGGCCGAGCGAATCTACCTGGCCGCCACCCGGGCCATAACCTATTTGGGCTTTGCCTTCCGGGACGAACTCCCGGCCGAACTGGACAATCTGGCCAGGCTCACCGTGTCCGGCTGGTCCCAGCCCCAAGAGACCTTCGCCGCCGTGAGTCTATGACGCGCCCCTCCCCCGCCCGCCCCCACGGGCGGGCGGGCGGACTAATCGACGCCCGGGCCAGCGCTCGGGCCCGCCCCCGGGCCTACGCCCGTGCCCGCGAGAGTGGCCCTTACGCCCGAGACCAGCTTCCGCCAGCGCCCTGCCCGAGCCGAGCTTTCCGGCCAACGACAATCCTTTCAAGTGAGCGTAGATGTCTTCCGAAAAGTGGGTCAGCCAGTATATAGCCCTTAAGGACGATCCCCTTTGGAAGCTACTGTCGGCGGACTCCGCCCCTTACGTCATTGGCATACTCCAAACGGTCCTTTACGACAACCGCGACGAGCGGCTCCTTAAGGCCTCGGCCATAACCTTCCGGGTGGGCCTGGAACTGGACCGGCTAAGGGAGAGCGGCCTCACCGAGTTGGCCCGTCCGGCCCAGGAATATTTAAACATTTGGGTGTCCGCCGGTTACCTGATCCGTCGCCTACCGGCCGGGGGGACCGAGGAAGAATACGAGCTTAGCGCCGCCTCCATCGACGCCATCCGATTCGTCACCAACATGGCCGACAAAAAAGTGGCCGTGACCGAAAGCCGCCTGTCCTTGGTCACCGACGCCCTTTCCAGATTGGCCGACGACACCGACCCGGACATGACCCGCCGGGCCGAGCGCCTCAAGGAAGACCGCGACCGCATTGAGCGGGAACTGGAGCTGATAGAAACCGGCCAGGCCACCGTTCTCCCCCTCGAGGTCTCCCTGGAGCGCATTCGGGAGATCATCGGCCAGTCCAAGGATTTGCTGGACGACTTTCGCCATGTCATGGACCGCTTTAACGCCCTCCACCGAAACCTTCGGGAAAAGCTTTTGGTGCTGGACGAAACCAAAGGCCGGGGTGACGTGGCCCTCGAGGTCTTCGACGGCATCCGAGTCATAGAAACCAGCGAGGCCGGGCGGTCCTTCGACGCCTTTTACGCCATGCTGACCAACGAGGGCCGACAGGGCAGTTTGGGCCGCAGCTTGGAAGCGGCCTACGAGTCCGAGTACTTCCAGCACTTGACCCCGGAAGAGCGCGACTATCTCTATTCGCTGGTCCCGACGCTACTCAAGCAGTCCATGATCGTCCACCTGGAGACCACGGCCCTCAGCAAAAGCTTAGAGAACCTGGTCCGCAGCCGAGCCTTCCGGGAACGGCGCATCCTGATGGAGCTCATAACCGAGGCCAAGAAAGCCGCTCTGGAAGTAAAGGACGACATCAGCCCGGTCAGGTCCCTGGAACTGACCCTGAAGCTGACCAGCGTCCGCCTGAGTTCCGCCGACCAGCTCAAAACCTTCGATCCCGACTCGGTCTTTTCGGCCGAGCCCATGCGTCGGGCCAACTCCAGTCTCGTCGATTTTACCGAAATACTGGGCTCAATTATCGCCTCCGAGATCGATTATCGTGCCCTGCGCGAACAAATCGTCGAGGCGCTTAATCTCCTCAAAAGGGCCTCCATCGCCGACGTCCTTAACCTCTACCCGGCCACCCAGGGTCTCGGCACGGTAGTCGGCCTCATCCATCTGGCCCATCGCCACGGCGAACGGGGCCAAGGCCACGAAACCGTTTCCTGGGACGGCCTGGACGGCGTCCACCGCTCCGCCCGCATAGACTTGTGGTATTTCCTAATTGAGAGAATAGATGAGTTCTACCATAATTGACATAACCTATACCGGCCGCGATACCGACGACGACGATATCGTCGACGATATCGCGGACGATCCCGTTAGCGACGACGCCGGCCAGGCTAGCCCAGACAAGGCTGCCCCCGGCCAGGCCGCCAATAGTCAGGCCGGCACCGACGAATTGGATTCCGAGGAAGAGGTCGAGGAACTGGACTTGGGGGCCGAGGACAGCTACGCCTCGGCCGGCAAGCTCTTCAAAGGGGATCGGGGCGTCTTGCCCCTCGAGGCCAGAATCTGCTTGCGCGTTCTCCTAAAGGGACCTTACGTAGACCGCAACGTTAACCGGGATAATTGGAACTCGCTGATAAAATACGAAGAAGGCGTGCGTTCTTGGCTCGGGGAGATCTTCCTGGATCTGGTGCTGGACGAGGACTTGGGCGTGGGCTTCATCAGGGAAGCGGACATCTCGGATCGGCGCTTCAAAATGCCGAACATACTTAGGGAAAAGCCCCTCAACTTCTTCGAATCCCTTCTCCTCATACACTTGCGGCAAAGGCTCTCCGAGGCCGAGTTGCAAGGCCGGAGCCCGACCATCACCAAAACCGAGATGATGGAGTACCTCAACGTCTACGAAAGTAAGTCCAATACCGACCACGCCAGGTTCGAAAACCGCGTCCTGTCGGCCATAACGAACATGCGAAAAAAGTTTTACCTCCTGCGCCTACTCACCGCCGCCGAGGAAACCTATACCATTTCGCCGGTATTGAAACTGATCTTGTCCCCGGACGCCATTCGCCTACTGATTTTGGAGTACCAAAACTTTAAATACCAGGGCTTGGATTTGTCCGACGACGAAGTTGAAGACGATTACGGCCCCGATGACGACGACGCTTTCGGCGACGACGACGAAGACGCTTTTGCCGACGATGACGACGAAGACGACGGCCCCAGGAAAAAGCCCAAAAAAGTCGTCAAAGCGACCAAATCCTTGCCCCCTCAAGTCCCCGATGGCGCCGAGGCCTTGGCTTCCCAAACGGACTCGCCCGACGAGTCCGCCGTCGAGTCCGCCGGCCTGGCCGAAGGGGAGGCCGGGACCGCCCCGGAGGATCCGCCCACGGCGACCAAACGGAGAGGAAGGCCAAGGACCAAACCGGCCCCGCCTCGGCCCCTGTTTTCCATCGAGGGCATAGACGACGTGAAAGTCTCCATACCCCTGGACGAGCTTGAACCGGGCGACGGAGACGACGGCCCGGGTGGTTCCGACGATGACGGCGGCCCGGCTGGTTCCGACGATGACGGCGGCTTTGGGGATGATGACTGATTGGACAACCATTGGGGCCCTTTGCGCTGGCGCCGACGACGGCGCTGAAAGCTCAGGGACCAACCTCCAGGGTCTGGGCCACAATACCCTTGGTAAGTTTGGCTATATTTTAGTAAATGACTTTTGTTGACAATGATTATGTCTATGTAATTGCCATAAGAAAACAAGTATCTTAAGCTCAAAAATTTTAACGTTTATATATAAAAGTTCTTCGCCTTAAGCGGTAACTTTCTTGGCCAAGGCCCTGTAGGGTTGGAATCGAGATGTCCTTTAACAACACCATGCCCCCGACAAAACCTGTCCAAGCGCCCGTGGCTTCTCTCCTGGAGGACGTGAAGGTAGTCTTTAACGCAGACCAACAGTTTCGGTTGGTTCGTTTCCAGTTGCATAACTGGGGCACGTTTTCCGACTACCACGACATACCCATCTCCGAGGAGGGTTTTTTGATTACCGGACCATCGGGTTCGGGCAAGACCACGCTTCTGGACGCCTATTCGACCATGCTGATCCCCGGCAAGTGGTTGGAATACAACTCCGCGGCCAGAGACTCGGGCCGACGGGACCGCAACTTGATTAGCTACGTCCGGGGCGCCTGGGCGGCCATACGATCCGGCGGCAATTCGGATATTACCACGCAATTCCTGCGGCCCAACGCCACTTGGTCGTCTTTGGCCCTCACTTTTAAGAAGGGGCTTCGCGACTATGTGACCTTGATTCAACTCTTTTGGGTCAAAGGCACCGAGATGACCAAAATCTCCCGGCACTACTTCATCGCCAAGAGAGAATTCTCCCTGGAAGAGTTGGATTTCGCCGGCAAGAACTTTGACTTAAAGGAGCTTAAAAATAGCCTGTCTTTTGATCTGGAATGCCGGACTTTCGAAGACTATCACGCCTTTTACGGTGAAATATTGGGTCTCGCTGAGGACAACGCCCTTAAGCTATTGCAAAAAACCCAATCGATGAAGAACATCGAAGATCTCGACAGTTTCCTTCGCAATTTCATGCTTGACGAGCCGGATACCTACGAAAGCGCCAAGCAAATGGTGGAAGAGTTCACCGCCTTAAACGCCGCCCACGAGGCCGTGCAGAAAGCCAAGTGGCAAATGGAGACGCTGGGACCAATCCGGCCAAACTGGAACGATTACAACCGCGCCGGGGCCGAACTGTTTGAGACTTTGGCCTTGTCCGAGGCCCTGGAGACTTACGCCAACCAGAGGCGAAGGGAACTCATCCAAGCGGAACTGGACGTCCTTAGGGCCAAGGAGCAAGATTTAATCCGCCAGTTCACCACTTACGCCGAACTGATAGGGCGCCAGACCGATAAGCTCAAAGACTTGAGGGCCCAATACTCGGCCAACGACGGGGACATTCTGGAACAGTTCATCAATAACCGAAACGATCGCCTGCGCCGCCAGGAATTGGTTAAGGCCAACTTGGGCAAGGTTAAAATTGCCCTCAAACACTTGGGCTTCGGCGACGCCGACAGCAAGGCCGGTTTCGAGGAGGCCCAACGGATGGCCAAACGGGAATTCGACGCCTTGGAAGACAGCCGAAAGTCCATCCGCCTGGAATTCAAGTCCCTGGTGGCCCGGGAAGCCGAAATATCCGCCGAACAAAAGCGAACCAAAAGGGAAATTGACGCCTTAAATGAACAGGAAGGCACCATTCCCGCCGAGGACTGGGAACTAAAAAAATTATTGCTGGAAAAACTCAATCGCCAAAGCCACGCCAAACTCACCCCAAAGGACCTGCCTTTTTTGGGCCACCTCGTCTCCGTCAAACCAGAGCAAGCCCGTTGGGAAGCCGCCATCGAACGGGCCATGGCCCCTTTGGCCACTACCGTTTTGGTGCCCGAGGAGCTTTACGAACGGGTCAGCGATCTGGCCAACGCCGGCCCCATCGGCGGGCGGTTGTCTTACCTCAAGGTCTCCAAACTGGCCATGGATTTTTCCGCCCCCAAAAGCGCCGCCACCGACACGCTTTTGTCCAAGCTGGATTTTTCGCCCGGTCCCTACGGCCACTTTCTGGCCCTGGAACTGGGCCGGCGCCTGAATTTGCTCTGCGTGGAATATTTGGAGGATTTTAGGAAGAACTTTTCGGCCCTCACCCCGGAAGGTCAAGTAAAACTGGACAACGAGCGCCACGAGAAGGACGACCGGCGTCCCTTTGGCGACGTTCGCGCCTTTCGCCTGGGATCCGACCGCTCTCGCAAGCTGAAGGCTTTTTCCGGCGACCTGGCTAAGCAAAGCTCGGAACTTAATGACATCCAGGCCAAAATTAGCGACAACGACGCCATGGAACGGGACCTGGAAAAACGGGGGGAAAACTGCCGGACAATCGAGGGACTGACTTGGGAAGAAATCGACTTGGCTACCCTAAACGCCGAGATTACCGATCTTGACGAAAAAATCAAACTCTCGCAAAGCAAAAACCTTAAATTGGGAGAGATAAGAAAGGCCATAATCAAAGCCGAACTCGAGCGCGAGGAGTTAATCAAAAATAGGGCCATATGCGAACAGAAGCTCACCGACAACCAAGAAACCGCCTCGGAACTTTCCTCAGACTTACACGAGATTATGTTTAAAGAGGTAAGCCCGGCCTTAACGGAAGCCAACAGGGATAAGCTGTTTAAGCGTTTCATTGGCTACGGGACCCTCACTCTTAGGAACGTGAACGAAATTACCCTAAAAGTGGGCCGGGAACTGGATAATTCCAAAAACGAATGGCAGGACAAGCAAACCAGCGCCGAACACAAACTTAAAGCCTCGTTTGAGGCCTTTGTCTCCCGCTGGCCCGAGGACTCGTTGGACCTTGAACCGAGATTGCCTTACGCCGGCGAGTTTATCAAGAAATTGGAGTCGCTGGAACTTGACGGTTTACCAAAGCTTCGGGAGCATTTCTCCAATCTCTTGCATAAACACAGCGAACAAAACGCCGCCGTGCTTTTGAGTTGGTTAAACCAAAACCTCAAAACCATTTTCAGGCGCTTGGCCGTTGTCAACGACAGCTTGGCTTCCTTGCCCTTTAACCAATCCGCCGGCAAACCCACTTTCCTCAATCTGAGGCTAATCGATCGCCACCTGCCTGAAGTGACCGAATTCAAAGAGGCTCTCAAAAGCGTGACCACGGATCTGTATAACCAGGATCCATTCTTGAACGAGGAGCGCTTCAAAACCCTTAAGAGGCTGGTAACGGATCTCTCCAGCCCGGATCGGGACAAGGCCTCTTGGCGGGAACTGGTCCTGGACGTCCGCCGGCACGTGGAATTCACCGGCCGCGAGATTGACCAATCCGGCGAAGAAATTGAATCCTACCGCAGCGGGGCCGGTAAATCCGGCGGCCAACGCCAAAAACTGGCGGCCGCTTGTCTGGCCGCGGCCCTGCGCTACCAGCTGGGCGGGAAGAATTACGGCTTTCCCCGCTTCGGCACCGTCGTCTTCGACGAGGCCTTCGACAAAATCGACAACGAACTGACCGTCATCGCCCTGGAGATCTTCAAAAAACTTGGCTTCCAAATGATCTTGGCCACGCCCATGAAGAACATTCCGGCCTCTGAGCCCTATATCGGCGGCGCAGTTTACGTGGCCATCGCCGACCGCAAAAACTCCAGCGTGACCGCGGTCGTCTACGATCGGGAGCGCAAAAAACTTGTCTGGCCCGACGACCGGCCGCCCGAGGCCGACGCCTAAGGCC
>JAIRNQ010000350.1 GCA_031257955.1 Deltaproteobacteria bacterium
CGGCAAGCCCGAGCCACGCCTTGCCCGGCCACCCCAAAGCCCACCACGATGGCGTGGTTTTCGGCCTCGGTTTTGGAGCCGTCGAGTTGAGGCTTGGCCAGATCGGCCAGGCGGTGGGAGATGGCTCGGCCCAGGGCCAGGGCCAGCGGGGTCATGGCCATGGTCAGAACGGCCACGTTGAGGAACATCTCCAGCTGGATCTCGTCAAAGAGCTTGAGCTCAAAGGCTTTGTTGACCAAGACGAAGGCAAACTCCCCTACCTGGCAGAGGGAAAAACCGATCAGGAAGGCCACCCGCTGGGTCAGCCCGGTCACCTTCATGGCCAGGGCCGTGGCCAAAACGTTAACCAGCATGACCCCCAGGGCCAAACCCACGGTCTGTATGGGGTTTTGGACTAGGAGGCTCACGTTCATCTTCAGGCCGATGGAGACAAAAAACAGGCTGGTAAAAATGTCTCGCATGGGCATGACCGAACTGATGGCCTGATAGGCGTAGGGGGAGCCGGCCAGGACCATACCGGCCATGAAGGCCCCCAGGGCCAGGGACAAGCCGGCCTTGTCGGTCAGAAAGGCCGTGCCCAGGCAGACCAGGGCCACGGTAAACATAAACAGTTCATTGCTTTTCGTCTGGGCCACGAATTTCATTAGCCTAGGGACGACCCAGATGGCCAGGACGACCACGGTGGCCAAAACGCCCACGACCTTAAGGGCCATGAGATATATGGGGTCCCCGCCCTTTTGCCCGGCCAACATCGGCAATATGACCATCAGCGGGACCACGGCCAGATCCTGGAAGATCAAGACGGCAAAAGCCCCGCGCCCGTGGGGGGAGTCGATCTCGCCCCGGTCTTGGAAGATTTTTAGAACGATGGCCGTGGAGGAAAGGGTTAACAGCAGGGCCCAAACTATGGACTGGTTCCAGGCGAAGCCGCAAACGTAAGCTATCGGGGCGATGATGACCACGCCGGCTAGCATCTGGAGACTTCCGCCCAAGAGGACCAGCCGCTTGATTTTTAGGAGGTTCTGGATGGAAAACTCCAACCCGATGGTAAACAGAAGCAATACCACGCCCAGCTCGGACAAAACCTCGATTTGCTCCGGGTCGCTTATGAGCTTCAGGCCACTCCTTCCGACTAGGATGCCGGTTACCAAAAAACCGACTATGGCGGGCATCTTGAGTTTGAGGCCGAAGAAAATGAGGAAAATGGACAAGGCCAGGAGGGCGATAATCTTTCCGATTAGAAATTCCGGGGATAATTCATGCATGAGTCGTCCGTTTCGCGTTTAACCGTTGGCCGCCCAGACGATCCGTCGGATCGCCCGGACGAAAAAAGCCTTGAATCGAAAGTTGTTCCCTTCCCGATTCTTCAATGGAGCTTCTAAGTTTTTAATTAAAATAAAAGGTCATGTCGCTCGGCCTAGGCCACAAAACCCCTATCCGTTGGCTATGCTTCGTGGCTTTGGCCAAAAAACCCCTATCCGTTGGCTATGTTTCGTGGCTTTGGCCAAAAAACCCTATCTGTAAGGCTTTGTTCCTTGGCCGTGGTCACTTTAGGGATTTGCCGACCGAGAAGGCCTTGGCCACGAAATCGCCTATCTGGTAGTAGTCCTGATTGGGCCCAAAGATCAGCGGATCGACCTTGCGGATGTCGATCTTGCCATCGGTCAGCGCGTTTTCGTTGACTTTGACGTCCAGAATTAGGCCAACGTAAAGACGGTGGGTTCCCAGATCGAGGTACTTGTCCACTTTGCATTCCAGGACCAGCGGGCATTCTTGGAGATAGGGCGCTTCCACCAGATCGCTCTTGACGGCGGTTAAGCCCGCTTTGGCCAGCTTGTCGTGGGTCTTGCCGGAAAAGATGCCCACATAATCGGTCTCCTGGGCTTGGCTGGTCTTGGGGATGTTTACGGTGAAGGCCTGGTGTTTTTCGATGCCTTCGTAGGTCCAGCGATGGTGCCTTATGGAGACCCCGATATAAGGGGGTTCGGAATTGACGATCCCGCCCCAGGCGACGGTCATGACGTTGGGTTTGGAGTCTTGATCGTAGCTGGCCACCAGAAAGGCGGGCATCGGGATGGCCACCGCCCTTGGGCCAAGGGAAACTTTCATAAGGCACCTTTTTTTGTCCCGGCCCCAGGGGGCCGGTGGGTAACGCCGCCTTAGACACAATCGCCGGAGACCGGTCGGCGGCCAGCCGGAGGCCGGTCGGTGACCAGCCGGTGGCCAGCCAATGGCCCGTGGGTGAGCCGTCGGTAGGCGATGAAAAGGCGAATTGTGGTAGGGATTATTAACGAACGGTGGCTAACGTTTAAGCGATACGCACGGTTTTCGTTTCGGTATTCGCTCGATTCGCTTGGCCTTGGGTGAATTACTCGCGTAAGGCACTAAACGCTCCGATAATTAGGGGCCTTTCGCGACTCGGCGCGTCTGACTCCCTCCTCAGTGACCAATTTCAGGATACACTATGTACCATCGAAAATCCAGACCGCTCCGTAAGCCGGCGAGGTCTGGGCTGGTGGTAAGTTAGTACAAGTCGCCGGCCCCTAAATACAACTTGCCCTGACCCTGGTCCCACGATAATTTGTACGCCGTTAGCTTCGAATGGGGCAAAAAATGCCGGCGACTATTCCAATGGATATGTTTGTGCCGACTTGCGGCAGACGGCTAAGGCCAAAGCCGGGGCCGAGGTCGGCCAAGCTTGGGGCCAGGGAGGGCCAAAGGGGTAGTATTTTTTTTGATGTTGTCCGTAACTTTTTTTTAATTTGTATTGACAAATTTTTCTGACCGTGGTAATCATTACTTACGCCTAAACATGACTGGCCAAATCATACGGGCCGACCTATACGCCCTGGCCAACGGTTAACCGATATAACCAAAACCAATGGACGCGAGGGGTTTTTTCCCCAACGCGTCCCCGGCCAACGGTTAACCGATATAACCAAAACCAAAGGACGGGAGGGGTTTTTTTCCCA
>JAIRNQ010000051.1 GCA_031257955.1 Deltaproteobacteria bacterium
GGGGAGGCAGTCCCCGGCGACACTTTTCGGTGAACCGCTTGATTTCTTTGGCGTCCATGGTCACCCGTGAGAAGAGGATCGGCTTAAGGTTGGACTTGCCACTCAATTAAGTCGTCAAAATAATGCCTCAGGGCAATAGATTTCTGACCGGTGCCTGGTCGCGTTTGGTCGGTCCCCGGTCGGTCCATGGTTGGTCACTGGTCGGTCCTCTGTCACGTTCCGTTTTTCTTTCTGGCCGCGCCAGTCGCGGTCTTGGCCATCGCCGCCGATAGTGGTTTTAGACAGGGTTGGCCTTAATTTCGGCCAGGGCGTCGTAAAGATGGGCCCCGAGAAAATACGGGTCCGGCGGGCTGGGCGCCTCTCCCCTGGCTAGGGCTGCCAGGCCGGTTTTGACTTTCTCGGCCGTGGCCGGGAGTTCAAAAATCCTCACCCCGGTGGCCTGGTAAATGGCGTTGATAATGGCCATGTGACCGCCGGATTGGTAAAGCTCCGAGCAGCCCGACGAACCAAATGGGCCGTCCAGCCTGGCGTTTTCGATGTGAATCAAAGTTATGTTGTCGGGGACGTCAAGAATCTGGGGCACCCCGCTGGAAACTAAGTTAGTGTGCCTTTTTAGGTCTTCATAATTTTCCGAGAGGGCGAAGCCGACGCAGTGGGAGAGGCCCCCGTAAGCTTGCCCCTCGACGGCCAATTTGTTCCCGATAACTCCAACGTCGCCCACCATGGTTAGGGACAGAACTATCGTTTTGCCGGTCGCAAGGTCGACTTCGACCTCGCTCATGAAAAGGCCGTACATGTAGGTTGGGGTGGGATCGCCTTCGCCAGTGTTAGGGTTGATGCCGCAGCACCCGGTGTTGGACAGTTCGTGTAACCCCTTGTATTTGGTTGGAATGCCTTCGTCGGTCATCTCGGCGTGGGAACGGAAGCCGCCGTCGGGCTTTTTCTTGGCTTCCAAAAGTTTCCCGGCGGCGTAAATGGTGGCGTTTCCGGCCATGTAGTGGCTGCGGCTACCAGCGGCGATGCCAGTGTCGGGGCAGAGTTTGGAATCGTTCATGACCAAACGGACTTGGTCCGGCTGAAGCCCCAGAGGTTTTAAGGCCTCGACGGTAAGGGTCAGGGTCCCAATGTCTCCGCCCTGGCCTTGGTCTTCCCAGGTGTTGTAATGGGTGACCGTCCCGTCGGGGTTTAATTCCAAGGCCACCTCGGCCCGGTCAAAGGCACCGATGGTGACGTTAAACCCACCCCAGGCTAGGCCAACCCCGCGTTTTTTGCCCTCGCCCGACCAGCCGGCCACTCGCTCTTTAGCTTCCAAATACAGGGGGCGCAGCCGATCCATTATCCCCAGCATGGGATATTGTTTAAAAAGGTAGCCGTTAAGATTGGTTTCTCCAGGCTTGGCCACGTTAAGATAACGGAACTCGAAGGGGTCGAGACCTATTTTCTCGGCCAACATGTCCATCAAAGTCTCGGACACCGTGTAGACTTGGGGTGAACCGAACCCCCGGTAGGCGACGCCAAAATTATGGTTGGTGTGGACAATCTTGGCCAAGCCGGTAACGTTAGGGACATTATAAGGGAAAGCGATGAATCGAACCACCTTCGATAAAAGGGCGTGGGCCAGCTCGGTATAAGGGCCGTGGTCGATGGCCATGTCGAATTCCAAGGCGTTTAAGCGGCCTTCGGCGTCGCAGCTCAGACGCGCGTTAGTATAAGAAGGGGTTCTTTTACCGCTAAAGTGTTGATGTTCCTCGTAACTCATGGTTAGGGTCACGGGGCGGTTAAGTATGGTGACGCAGGCCCCCACCAGAGCGTAGCTGCCCGGGCTGGTGGCGTAGCCGAAACTAGCCCCGGTCGGGTTTTCGATAATGCGGATATTGTCGGCCTCCACCCCAATCCCTTTGGCTATCGATTGCTGGGCAGTTTTTATGGCCTGGCTTTTACATTGGATCGTCAGCATCCCGTCCTCGCCCCAATAACCCTGAACCACGTCGGGTTCAATGGAGAGGTGCGGTTCCCGGGAAGTCTGAAAACTGCCTTCGACCATAAAAGGCGAGTTTTCCAATATCGGGCGTACGTCCTCACCCTTATAGAGCGGTTGTTGAATGTAGATGTTGGGCATGTCCTCATGGACCCTGGTGGCGTCAGGCAGGACCGAATCAAGGCAACTCAAATTTTCCGGCAGGGGCGCGAGTTCGACCCTGACTTTAGCCGCGGCCGCCCGGGCGTGAGCCCTGGTGTCGGCGGCCACCACGGCCACGGCGTCGCCGTAGCGAAACACTTTTTCGTCCGCCAGTATGGGACGCTCGGAACCATTGGCTTTGCTCCTGGGGTGGATTACCGGGATGTTTATGCGGTTGGTGCCTTTAACGTCGGCCGCCGTAATCACTTTGACGACGCCATCCATCTTTTCGGCCTCGGTGAAATCAACGTTTTTTATTATTGCGTGGCTAAGTCCCGGTTGGACTATGGCCAGATGTAGGGTCCCGGCCGGCATCTTCCAAGCGATGTCGTCGCCGTAGTCAGCGGTCCCGCAGACCTTGGCCAAGGCGGTGGGGCGGGGGTAATAGGTACCGTAGAGGCTTGATTTTTCCGGGTGTTTATAGGTTATGTCGTCCATGGTTAGCTCGCCCCGAAGGACTTTGGCCGCCGCCATGACGGAATCGACGATAGGGACGTAGCCAGTGCAACGACAGACGTTTTGATGTTTTTGGAACCATTGCCGGACTTCGTTCCGGGTTGGGTCAGCCCGCAGGTCCAAAAGCGCTTTGGCCGAAACGATAAATCCGGGCGTGCAAAAACCACACTGAACCCCGCCGTAGGTAATCCAGGCCATCTGCAGAGGATGGAGGTAATTTGGTGCGCCAATACCTTCAATAGTAGTTACGTGGCTATAATCTTCAATTGTGCTGACTTTTTTTCTGCACGATCTAATCACCTTGCCATCGAGGATAACGGAACAGGCCCCGCATTGTCCGGCACAGCAGCCTATCTTAGTCCCTGTCAAACCCACTCGCCGCAACAATATCGCCAAAGTGTCACTTTTTGGGTCGCAAACTATGGATCTTTCTGCCCCGTTAAGAATTAGAGTAATTCGTCTTAATTCATTCATGGATAGCCTCATAAAGAGTAAATAATGAAACCCAACGTTTTCAAATTGGATTATGTCTATGGACAGGTACTTAAGTCATGCGGCAAAGTGGCAGCGGCGGAGCCGGAGCTTCGCTTTATCGCCGTTAATACCGATCTTAAACCCCGTCCTGATTTGGAACGCGGAACGCGCGCTTAAAAGGCCGTTTCCAATATTTGCCGAATGTCTTTTACTGACGCTTTCCGGCAATTGAATTTTAGCTGCACGCTTAGCAGGGCGTCCTCGGCGACTTTGTCGAGAAGTTCTTTTTTGGCGTTTACGTCCCGCAGTTTTCTGGGCAAGCCGCAGAGAACGACGAAATTGGACATGGCCCCGACGGCGTCCTTGGCTCGCTGATAGATGTCGCCCTTGGGCACCCGGCCAAAAACGTCTGCCAGCCGGGCGTATTTTTCGGCCGCCGCCGGGTAGTTGTACTCCATTACGTATGGCAACATGATTGCGTTGGCGAGGCCGTGCGGAACGTGAAAATGGGCCCCGAGGGGGCTGGCTATGGCGTGGCATAAACCTAAAAAGGCGTTGTTAAAGGCGATTCCGGCCATCAGCTCGGCTTGCAAGACCATGGTTCGTGCCTCAAGGTTCTGGCCGCTGTTTACGGCCACCGGCAGCCATCGGTAGAAAAGGCGCAATGATTCAAGGGCCAAAGCGTCGGTAATGGGTTGGCTGATGCGAGACGTAAAAGCTTCCACCGCGTGGGTGATGGCGTCCAGGCCGGTGGACGCGGTTAGTGACGGGGGAAGCGTAAGGGTCAGTTCGGGGTCAAGGACGGCCACGTCGGGGGCGACGTGGGTGCTGGTCACCGTGAACTTTAGGTCCGCGGCCAAATCGGACAATACGGCGAACAGGGTCACCTCGCTGCCGGTTCCGGCCGTGGTGGGAACGGCGATTAACGGCCGGCCTTTGGCTCCGACTTTTCCAACCCCGCCGTACTGGCGAAGCGGGCCGGGATTGGCCGTCAGCAACGAGACCCCTTTGGCCGCGTCGATGGAACTGCCGCCGCCGACGGCCACCAGGATATCGGCGTTGGAGGATTTGAACAGCTCGAAAATCTCCCCGATCACCTCGGTGGAGGGGTCCTGCTTGACCCCGTCAAAGGTCAGGCAGTCCAAGCCGGCTTCGCGGATGCCGGGCAAGACCATTTCAAGGAGCCCGGCTTCCGATACCCCTTTATCCGTGACGACCATGGCTTTGGAACCGCCCAAGGTTTTGATCTTATCGGCGATGGTCCGCCTGGAACCTGGGCCGAATTCGATTTGGGTTAGGTTGTTGTAATAGTATGAAATAGTCAAAGTATCTCCTTATTATTATAAAATAAGTTATAAAATTTATTTAGTGTAATATTAGCTAAAAATATTAAACTATCTAGGTATATATAATCAATATAACTATATATGATTATGGAATAAGCCAAGGTTTTCGGTTCAGCTTGACTCAACGAAGGAAATTCATTGGCAAGTAAGTGACTAAGGTAGGAACATAAGTAATTATCATTAGTATAAATATACTGATAAATACCCAGCTCCATATGGGTTTGATCAATTTTTTCAGGGGCACCCCGGTGACTATCGAGGAAGTGAACAAGCCCACCCCGACCGGCGGTGTCAAAAGCCCGATGATCAAGTTGACGCACATGACGATTCCGAAATGCAGGGGGTCGATGCCCAGTTTGGTGACAATCGGCAGAAAAACCGGGACCAATATTATGATCGCGGCTATGGTCTCCATGGTCATGCCGACAAACAAAAGGAATATGTTAAGCAAAAATAAAAGGGCCCATTTATTGCTGGTCAGGGAAAGAAGGAGGTTGGCGATGCGCTGGGGAATCTGATCCAGGGCCATGGTCCAGCCAAGGATATTGGCCATGGCCACGATTAGCATGATCGCCGCGCTCGTGACTCCGGTTCTTTCCAGAATGACTGGCAAATCCTTCAACTTTAGCTTACGGTAGACAAAAAAACCCAAAACGAGGGCGATGAAGGAAGCCGTGGCCGCCGATTCGGTTGGCGTGGTCAAGCCGCCTAAAATGCCGCCGAGAATGACCACGGGAACCAACAAGGCTG
>JAIRNQ010000147.1 GCA_031257955.1 Deltaproteobacteria bacterium
GCCTCCCTGAACCGCTGGCAGACCTCCTTGGACTTGCAGTATTGGTCGTAAACCCAGGCCAGGCCTTTCTCGATCATCCTCAGATTGGCCAAATCCCCGTCAAGGTAAATCAGTCCCACCAAACGGCTGTAGCGGTCAACGTCCAGGACGTCCACCCTGACCCTGCGCCCTTCGATGAGAACCTTCAATGCCGCCAGCGATTGGTCCCCGCCTTCCTGATCCTTTTCTGGAGCGTCTATGCCATACAGACGCACCCTGACCCGCTCGTAATCGTCGGTCAAAAGCTGGACCGTGTCGCCGTCGACCACCCGCTCGACGCTCCCTTGGTAGATCTCTTGGGCGGCCAAACGGTCGGGGCACAAGGAGGCCAATAACGGAAGGACCAATAAAAGAGCCCATATATAACGACAAAAACTCGCCATAGCGGATTGAACCGGTGAGCCTATCATCAATCATCCCCTGGCCTCGCGAAAGGCCTGGCCCAAATGGATTTGGGCTTTGGTTAAAGTTGAAGTTGAGAATGGAGCCGACTTGTTCTATACTTCTTTCATCGAAAGCACTTTTTTTAACGACTGTCCCAAAACCGGCCCCGGCCCGCCGGTCACCGCAACTGTGCTATGCCCTCTGGCCACTGTCCATTGCCCACTGGCACCGGTCTCCGGCCAGGGGCACCCGGCCCAACGCTCGCGTTCGCGAGCGATTCGCCCAAAACGGTTCCAACGTCAAAGAACGATTTTTGCCTTAGGCTATCTTTAGCTACGCCTTAGTCATGCCTTTACGCCCAATTAGCCTATCGCTAGTCTAGATTTTGGCTCAATTAAGATGGGCAATTAGACTAAAAAAAGCGCCAACATAAAGTGAACATAAACGCCGTTAAACGTAGTTGAACGGGTTTATCCATTATACATAACCGCCATTGAACCGACAAGTGAAATCATTCCAAACCGTTACCGGTTACCGAAAAAACTTGCTTTGGGAAACCAATACGCTGTATGGGTCCGCCGCTTTGGGTCTTTCGGCCCGGCCGGGACCAATGAAATCCGCCATGGTTTTTGTTTGGATCGCAGGAGGTTTTAGATGATCCGGAAAAGCTCCCTCAAGTTTCTTTATCTAATGGCCGTTATGGCCTTGGTTACGGCCTTTACGGCCTGTGGGGGCGGCGATAAAGCCGAGGCGCCCGCCGGTGCCGGGCCAGCCGCCGGCGCGGCCACCGAGACTGCCGACGGTGCGGCTACCGAGACAGCCCCCGGCCCGGGGGCCGAGACAGCCGCCGGCGCGGGGACCGAGCCGGCCCAAGCCGAGGCGACCCAAGTCGACGCGGCCGCTACCAAAACGGCCGAGGGGAAACCCAGACAGCTATATATCTTCATCTGGTCGGAATACATCGATATGGACGTGGTGGCCGAGTTTGAAAAGACCTTCAACGTTAAAGTTAACATTGCCAACTACGAGTCAAACGAGGAAATGGTCTCGGCCCTAAAGCTCGGGCGCCAAGGGGCCTACGACCTCATCGTCCCGACGACCTATTTTTTGCCGTCCATGATAAACCAAAAACTCATCCAACCCCTAAACAAAGAACTCTTGCCAAATATGGTCAACCTGGATCCGGAGTTTACCAATCTCGTGGAAGACCCGGGCAACGTATACACCGTCCCTTACCAGTGGGGCACATCCGGGCTGGTGGTCAGGGCCAAACCGGGTCAGACATTCGATCATAGTTTTGAAATTTTATTTAAACCCTCACTTGACAAAGGCAACTTCATTATCTTTGACACGGCCAGGGACGCCCTTGGGGCGGCCCTCAAATACTTGGGCTACTCGGCCAACACCACTGACAAGGCCCAGCTCAAGGAAGCCGGGGACCTGATAAGCCAAGCCAGGGACCAACCCACCTTTCTGAGCTTCAGCGGCGGGGTTGACGGACTAGCCAACGTCATGGGCAACGTGGCTTCCATCGCCCAGGTCTACAACGGCGAGGCGGTTAAGGCCGCCATGGAAGATCCGGAGATCCAATACATAATCCCCAAGGAAGGCTGCGAGATCTGGCTGGACGTCTTCGCCATACCCACCGGGGCGGCCAATTACGAAGTAGCCCATGAATTTTTAAACTTCATAATGATCCCGGAAAACGCCGCAAAGTTGTCCTCTTTCTCCAAGTACGCCACCCCCAACGCCAAGGCCCTGGAGCTGATCCCCGAAGAGGAGCTGAACAATCCCGGCATCTACCCGCCCCCGGAACTTAGGGCCAACATGGAATACTACAAAGATCTCGGTAACGACGGCCTACTTTACGAGGAGATCTGGACCCTTGTCAAATCAAAGTGATTGTCCGGACGGACCGGAGGGAGCTGGTGGCCAGGATCCAGCCGGCCCCCACCCGGCTTCGCCCGGAGGACGGACACCGGGCTGGCGAAAAGCCGGCCGGCCCCGCCCCGAACATAAGCTTGACCGCAGACCAAAAGCCATTTCCAGATCCCACATTGACGTAATCTTAAACGAACCCCAGAAGCCGGAAAACATCGGGGCTACGGCCAGGGCCATGGCCAACACCGGTCTGGGACGCCTGGTGGTGGTAAACCCCAGGACCATTAACCGCGAGCTCATGGAAGCCACGGCCACCGTGCACGCCGAAGCGATTCTCTCCAATATGGTCGTGGCCAAAGACCTTCGAGAGGCCCTTAAGCCTTACCGGCTGGTGGTCGGGACCACGGCCAGGGCCGGCACCCGCCGCGGGCCCCTACATTCCCCCCGCTCCCTGGCCCCCTCTCTTCTCGAACCCAACCCCACGGCCTTGCTCTTCGGGCCGGAGCGTATGGGCCTTTCGACCGAGGATCTAAGACTCTGCCAGAAGCTCGTTCGGATTCCCACCGCCAGTGCCGTCACCAGCTCCCTTAACTTGGCCCAGTCCGTTCTCGTCATCGGCTATGAACTCCTACTGGCCGCCGGCGGCGAGCCACCGCCGCCCTCGGCCATCCAACCGGCCGCCCAGGAGGCGGTCAACCTCATGTACGACGAGCTCGAGGACACCCTGACCGGCATCGGCTTTCTTCCCGCGGACAATCCCGGCCACTGGCTAATGAACGTCAAAAAAATCTTTAACCGCAGCCTCCTGACCAAAGGCGAATGCGATCTGCTAATGGGCGTCTGCCGCCAAATCCGCTGGGCCGTAAAAAACCTAAGCGATCTTGAGCCCCGCGACAAAAACCCCAACCGCTAACGGCCAGAACCCTGGCCTTAGACGCCCCTGGGCACAAAAAATCCCGGGGCCTTTCGACCTCGGGCAAAACAATTTGAGGGGCCGGCTTTGGCCCCTCACATAACTCCAACTACTTAGCGGAACCGACTTTGGCCCTCACATAACGCCAAACACTTATCTGGACCGACTTTGGCCCATCACATAACTCCAACTACTTAGCGGAACCGGCTTTGGCCCCTCACATAACTCCGAACACTTATCGGGACCGACTTTGGCCCTCACATAACTCCAACTACTTAGCGGGACCGACTTTGGCCCTCACATAACGCCAAACACTTATCTGGACCGACT
>JAIRNQ010000127.1 GCA_031257955.1 Deltaproteobacteria bacterium
ACAGCGCCGCTTCGCTTTCGCCGGCCCTGGAAACGGCCGCCCTCCAAAAATTGGGCCTTAGGCCCACGCCGGTAAGCTCGCAGGTCATCTCCAGGGACGCGCACGCCCATTATTTTCAGGTTTTGGCCCTTCTGGCCACCTCGGTCGAGCGTCTGGCCGTGGAGATAAGGCTCTTGGCCCGCACCGAGGTGGCCGAGGTGGAAGAGGCCTTCGGCCAAGGCCAAAAGGGCTCGTCGGCCATGCCCCACAAGAAAAACCCCATCCTTTCCGAGAATTTAACCGGTTTGGCCCGGGTAGTCAGGGGCTTGGCCCAGGCGGCCCTGGACGACGTGGTCCTTTGGCACGAACGCGACATCAGCCACTCGTCGGTCGAGAGGCTCATCGCCCCCGACGCCACGGTTTTGGTCGATTTCCTGCTCAGCCGGGCCACCGGCCTCATCGCCGGTTTGACGGTAAAGCCGGAACGCATGCTCCAAAACTTGGCCCTTACCGGCGGCCTTTACAACTCCCAGGAGATCCTCCTGGCCCTCTGCCGGTCGGGCCTTTCCCGGGTCGAGGCTTACGCCCTGGTCCAGTCGAGGGCCATGGCCGCGGCCGCCGGCCAAGGCGACTTTAGAACCCTGGTCGAGGCCGAGCCAAAAATAGCCCAGCGCTTGGCCCCCGGCCAACTGGACGAAATCTTTGGCCTCCACCGCTTCGGCCGACACGCCCAAGAGATCTTCGCCCGGGTGGGCATTGTTTGACCTCCCTGCCAAGGGGGAGGCCAAACGCCCCGGCTACTTGGATTAAATCTTTAAAAGATCATTTAAGGTAACGATTATTAGATGACCGCAAACCCTGGGCCGCCTTCGGGCGGGACTGAAACGGGCCCCGGCAACGATCTGGGGACCGGGGTCCCAGAGGGACCCAACCACGTGGCCATAATCATGGACGGCAACGGCCGTTGGGCCAAGGCCCGGGGACTTAGCCGCTCCGAGGGGCACAAGGCCGGGGCCGAGCCGGTCCGGGCCATCCTAAAGGCCGCCCACCGTTTGGGCATACGCTACCTGACCCTCTATACCTTCTCCACCGAAAACTGGGGCCGTTCCAAGGAAGAGATTGATAACCTCTTCTCCCTGCTGGTCAGCTACGTCGATTCCGAGACCTTGGAGCTTCTCTCTTCCGGGGTAAGGCTTAAAGCCATGGGCGATCTGGAAAGGCTGCCGGCCCAGGCCAGGCAGGCCCTGGCCGAGGCGGAAAGGGTGACCGGCGGGAATTCCGACGTGACCTTAACCTTGGCCCTCTCCTACGGAAGCCGGGCCGAGTTGGCCTGGGCCGCCCGCCGGCTGGCCCTGATGGCCAAAAACGGCCAGATAGATCCCAACGCCATTGACGAGGAGGCTTTGGGCAAAAACTTATGGGCGCCGGATCTGCCCGATCCCGATCTCTTGATCCGGACCGGCGGCGACAAGAGGGTCTCCAACTTTCTCCTCTGGCAACTGGCCTATTCGGAGCTGTACTTTACCGAGACGCTCTGGCCGGACTTTGGGGAAAAGGATTTCCTGGCCGCCCTGGCCGACTTTCACGGTCGCCAACGGCGCTACGGACGAGCCGACTGACCGCCGCCCCGGCCCTCACCGGGAACCGTGGCCTGTCGCCCAAACCAAATCCCGCCGGCGCGAAGCCGGCGCGCTTTACTTTAGAGAGGTTATTCCCGTGCCCAAAACTGTCGCGACGGACCAAGCCCCGGCGGCCATCGGCCCCTACTCCCAAGCCATAATCTCCGGAAACTTCGTCTACGTCTCGGGCCAGCTGCCCCTGGATCCCAAAACCGGCCAAATGCCGGCCAAAGCCGCGGACCAGGCCAAGCAGTCGTTGGAAAACGTCAAGGCCATATTGGAAGCCGCCGGAAGCTCTCTGGCCAAGGCGGTTAGGGTGGGCATTTTCATGACGGATCTGGCCTATTTCGCCGCCGTCAACGAAGTCTACGCCACCTTCTTCAAGGATAGCTTTCCGGCCAGGAGCACGGTCCAAGTCGCCGCCCTTCCCCGTGGGGCCCAGATCGAGATCGAGGCCGTGGCCGAGATCTGACATGCCCCTTCGCCCTTATCTTCCCGCCTCGGGCCCGGAACTCCGTTCCGGCCCGGAAGCGGGGCCCGGTTGGCCTTCGGTCTTTTGGCTTAAGGCCGAGGGCCTTCGGTGCCTGCCTCTCTCCCTGGGCAGGGATCTGGCCCCCTTGGTCGAGTCCATCCAAAGCCTGGGCCTCATGCGGCCCCTGTGGCTGGCCCTGGACGGCGAGGGCTACCCGCTGGTCATTTCCGGCGGCAGACGCCTAGCCGCTTTACGGGCACTCGGGAAATCCGAAGTCCCTTGCCTGGCCCCGGCCAACGCCAGCCGCTTTTCCGATTCGGCCTTTCTGGTCATGGCCGCCCTAACCGACAACCTGGGCCGGGGTTACAACCAGGCCGAGCTGGCCCTGGCCTGGGATCTGGCCAAAAACGAGGCCCCCCGGGAAAGCTGGAAGGAAATAGCCAAACTCTTGGGCTTTCACCCCAAAAGCCCCAAGCTGTCGGCCCTGGAAAGCGCCGCCCGGCTACCGGCGGCCGCCCTGGAGGCTTTGGCCAAGGGGGACCTGGATCCGGAAAACGCCCCGCCGCTTTTGGAGTTCGCCGATTCGGAACGCCAACTGGTCCTCAATCTCTTCGCCCGGGTCAGGCCCAGCCGGCAAAATCGCCGGCTTTGGCTGGAGTGGCTAAGCGATCTGCGCGACTTCGGGGCCCCCTCCGCCGCCCCCTCCGGCGCCCCAAAAGGCCCAAATGACTTAACCAAAATTCTGGCCGCCCCCGAGCTGCAATCTTTGGCCGGCCCCTCGGCCGAGAAGGCCGTCCGGGATTACCTAAAAGAACTGCGCTTTCCCCTCCTGGCCGACCTCTCCCGCCGCCGCCGCCAAGCCCTTAAGGACCTCAATCTGCCCGAGGGGCTTAAGTTGGAACTGGACCCGGAATTTGAGGACGTCACGGCCAGCCTCAGACTGACTTTCTCGGACGCCCAAAAGCTTGGCCGTCTGGCCGAAGCGGCCCGCCAATTGGCCCAAGGCGACGCCTTGGGGCGCCTCTGGAATTTGGGAAACACCCCGGCGGGCCCTGGCCGGGGCCCCTCGGGCGAAGGCCAATCGTGAAGGCCGAACCTTCGGCCTTTATGGTCGAACCCGAGTTCATGGGCCTGGATCTGGAAGGGCAAAAGACCCTCTGTCTACCCGTGGTGGCCTCAGAATACGGGGATCTGACCCCCGGGTCCGTTTTGGTCACCCGCCACCGGGGTAGCTTCATCCGGCCCTGCCCGGCCACCCCCCGCTACAACTGCTGCGGCCTGAACATCATCCACGTGGGCCAGGGCTGCGACATTGGCTGCGCCTACTGCGCTCTGGCCGCTTACCTCAAAAGCGAGGCCATCGTTTTTTTTGGCAACTTCCCGACCGAGGGACTGGCCGAGCTGGCCGGACACCTGGACCGGGAAAGGGCCCTAAACGCCAACCCCTTGGCCGTCCCGGCCATGGACCCGGCCATGGACCCGGCCGCGAACCCGGCCGCGAGCCCGGCCAGAGGCGAGGATCGCGGGGTCGCCCAGGCGCCCAGATCGCATAGGTACTGCACGGGCGAGTTTACCGACAGCCTGCT
>JAIRNQ010000206.1 GCA_031257955.1 Deltaproteobacteria bacterium
AATAAAAAACACACTGCAATATGTCTATTGACTTGTAATTATTTCTTAATGTAATATAATTAAATAATATGACTAAGACTATAAATAGAAATAAACAGTTATATACTATAACTAAATAATCAATATATAAAATTATAGGTCTTAGATGGTAATAATAACCATATCAAAATTTTTGACGCTTTTGTACTGCTCGTTCAGGGCTACGGAATGTCTTACCAGGTTAAATTACTGTCATTAAGGTTGTTATAACCTATAACTAATCGATATAATTATTATTTTTACGATTGGTCTATAATTGCGATATATACAAGGATATACTTACGCATTTGAAGCGCTAACCAAAATACCCGCCGACCTAGACTTTCACGAAACTTTCCCGAAATTTTCCCGAGTTTGGGCGACGGCGCCGACGGATTTCAGGACTAAAAGGGTCCATGAGGAAATAGGCTAAAATTAATTTTGTCGTGAACGTCCTGAGAAAGGCCATTAAAGGCGTTGACAAAATGGGTCCCCCGTGTTACTTTAGCTTAAATTGACAAATGGCTTATATGAAGTAAGCCAAAGACTTTTAACGTATAATTTTGCGCCGTTTTGGCTCACGAAGGCCATCTTATCCCCATTAATTGGGATAAGGTGGTTTTTTTTGTTTAATCGCCGGGCGCGGCCAGCCAAGGCTGCCAAGGGGCCCATTGAAGGGGGTAAGAATATGCTCGAAAACGTTTCGCTCCAAGAAATGGTTGAACGAAAGTGGTCCTCCAGGGCCCAGAGTTACTCGGACCTCATCCATGAAGAGTTGAACGGTCATAAAAAAGGGGCCTGGCTTAAGGAGATTGATTCGCTGGTGTCGTTTAGTGACTCCCGGACGCCTAGGGTTTTGGACATAGGAACCGGGCCGGGTTTTTTCTCCATTGTCCTTACGGAAAATGGTTGGCGGGTCACGGGCATAGACTGCGCCAAGGACATGCTGAAAGTTGCCAAGGCCAACGCCGCCGAATATGGGGTCTCGCCGGAGTTTTTGGAGATGGACAGCCATAAGTTAGGCTTTTCAGACAATACCTTCGATCTGCTCCTATGCCGGAACGTTACCTGGACCCTCTATGATCCGCTGGCCGCTTACGTTGAATGGCGAAGGGTTCTGCGCCCGGGAGGCTACCTTCTCATCTTTGACGCCAATTGGTACCGTCACTTATTTGATCGAGAGGCTTTGGAGCGAAAAATGGAAGCCGAACGGAAAGCCAAGGAACTCTATGGCCTGGACCTCTTCGTCGAAGAAAACCCCCAACAGAGTTCCAGCATGTACGCCTCGCTGCCCATGGGCCGCTTTCAAAGGCCAGAGTGGGACCGGGAACGCCTGACCGAGCTGGGCTTCAGGGACATCCTAATCGACAATAGCCTAAGCGAAAGGGTACTTGACGATGGTGAGCGTCTCCAGTATTCGGCGACGCCCATGTTTTCTATTCGGGCCATCAAGGGATAAATTAAGCGTTAGCGCTTAAACGTTTTACCATATTTAATTTAATAGAAATGTTCTTGGGAAAATGGCCTTACCCGTTTGGTTTTAAGGTAACTTTGGTCTACATTTAATTATTTAAAAACTCTTTTCAATAAAAACTATTAATATAACGTTGGTCCGTGACCCAAAGATGCCCTCGGGTCAGCTTTGGTCGGTAGTAAAGGGAAACAAAGGATCGCCGTGCTGAAATACGTATACCGTCGGCTATTGCAGCTCATTCCCATATTAATAGGCATAACGGTCATAAACTTTGGCATTATGTTCCTGTCGCCTAGCGATCCGGCCGAACGGGAGCTGGTGTTGAGGGGGATGATGGTTTCCCAGGAAACCTTGGACGCCATGAGGGCCGACTTGGGCCTCGACCGACCGTTTTGGGTTCAGTACGGCCACTGGACGTTAAACCTCCTTCGGGGCGATTTGGGAAATTCCTACGCCTCGGGTAGGCCGGTCATGACCGAGATAAGGGAACGCTTACCCCATACCATATCGTTGGCCGCCGGGGCCATGCTCATGACCATGGTCGTTTCCATCCCCCTTGGGTTATTGGCGGCGGTTAGGCAAAACGGCATTTGGGATTACCTGATTAGGGTCGCTACTTTCGTTGGCGGTACCATGCCCGGTTTTTTGGTGGGCCTACTGTTGATATACGTTTTCGCCCTGAGGCTCAACTGGCAACCGGTCATAAGCGACGGGAGCCTACGAAGCATGATCCTTCCGGTAATCACCTTGGCCTTGGCCATGACTTGCAAGTATATAAGGCAAATCAGGGCGGCCATCCTTGAAGAGCTGGACAAGGAATACGTTTGGGGGGCCAGGGCCAGGGGAGTTAAGGAAAAGTACATCCTCTACAGGAACGTCCTTAAAAATTCAATGCTAACCATTATCACTTTGGTGGGGCTGTCGGTTGGCTACCTTCTGGGAGGGACGGCCATAGTCGAGATTATCTTCACCTGGCCCGGCATGGGTAAACTGGTCATGGACGCCATTAACATGCGCGACTACCCCGTGGTCCAAGGTTACGTGATTTGGATGGCCATTATTTTTGTGTCCGTGAACCTTCTGACCGATTTGTCTTACCGTTTCCTTAACCCCAGGATCCGTTTGTCGAACGAACTGGCCTAAAACCCCGCCACCGTCGGTGGCGACTCAGCCCCAAAGCGGTGCCCAAGGGCACCGGGCGGGGCCAGGTTACGGGCCCAAAGGTGATGAATTGGCGATAGTCCCAAAGATAGCCGATCCGGTTAAAATCAGGTTCCTGGTCTTTTCGGCCTTGACTCTCTTGATTTTCGCCTTGGCTTTGTTGGGGCCGTATTTGGCCCCCAACGATCCCATCAAATCAAACTTTACCAAGGTAAACCAGCCCCCATCCCTGGAGTACCCTTTCGGGACGGATAAGCTCGGAAGGTGTTTGTTTTCCCGGGTTATCTGCGGGGCTAGGGTCACCATTTTTTCCTCACTGCTCTTGGTCGGGATAATATTCGCTTTTGGGACGGCGGTGGGGGTGGTTTCCAGTTACGTCGGCGGGCGTCTGGACACGTTATGTATGCGAGTAACCGATATCGTCTTGGCCTTTCCCGACATGGTCTTGGCCATAGCCGTGGCCGGTTTTTTGGGAGGCGGGCTTGCCAACGCCATCATAACCCTTGCTTGCGTCAGCTGGACCAAGTACGCCCGTCTGGCCAGAAGCCAGGTTTTGGGCTTGCGGGAACAGACTTTCATGGAAGCGGCAAAACTCGCCGGCAACTCAACCCCGCGTATCATCTTCAGACATATCCTACCCAACGCCCTGAGCCCGTTGGTAGTGACCGCCGCCCTGGACATAGGGGTCATGATTATTGGCGTGGCCGGGCTCTCCTTTCTGGGCCTGGGGGTAAGGCCGCCCACCCCTGAGTGGGGCGCCATGTTAAACGACGGGCGGGCATATTTTCAGCGCTTTCCGGGGACCATATTTTTTCCCGGGGCGGCCATCTTCCTCTCGATCATGGTATTTAACTTGTTTGGTGACAGCCTTCGGGACTGGCTGGCACCCCGCCCGGCGGTGACGGAACCCACGGAATAGCCGTCCCAGTCCTCGTCCCATCTACCGCCAAGCCCTTCACCCGAAGGGCTTGGCGAAGGGCCGGGGAAGGGGGCGGACACCGGAAAAACGGTCCCTGGACAGATTCCTTATGGAGCGGACCGAAAGCTTCGGCCCGACCCCGTTTAACCGTTAACCCTATCGTTTGGACCCATCGGTGAGATGGGGATCGTCATTGGTGACTGTATGTTAAAACGAAGAGTTTTATTGGCGTTGGCCATAGTTTCGGCGGCGGTTTTGTCGATCGCCGTTTTTTCGGGCGGGCAGATTCAGGCCCAGTCTGGGGTTAAGGACCTCAAATACGGTTCCACTTTCGTGTATAGCTCTCTGGATCCGGCGGACAATTTTTCTGGCTGGTTTTCGGTGGAGTTGGGACTTCTCGAAACGCTGGCCAAATTGGACGATCGGATGCGTCCGATTCCCCATTTGGCCGAGTCGATAGAGAACGTCGAACCGACGACTTGGAAGGTTACCCTCAAAGACGGGGTTAAATTCCATAACGGTCAGCCCCTGACCGCCCAAGCGGCGAAAGATAGCCTAGAGAGGGTCATTGGGCTAAACGAAAGGGCCAAAACCGGCCTTTTGATCGAATCGATCGCGGTGGACGGACGGGTCTTAACGATAAAGACCACTACCCCGCACCCGACTTTTATCAATGCCCTGTGCGATCCTTTCGCCTCCATAGTCTTTACGGGCGAACTGACTCCCACGGTCGTTTACGGAACCGGGCCTTTCAAGGTAGATAACTTCATACCCAACGGAAACGCCTATCTGGTCCGTTTTGACGATTATTGGGGTGGCAAACCCAAGCTCGATAAGTATACCTACGTTTACCAAGCCGATCCCGGAACCTTGACCATGGCCTTGCAATCCGGCGAGATCGACGCCAGCTGCGACATTCCCGGTCCCAGCCGGCAGCTCTTTCGGGATAAGCCCGATTATAATATTTTATCCACGGCTTCCTCTAGGGTTTTGTTTCTGTACTATAACCTAAAAAACGCCATTATTGGTGATGTTGCCGTTAGAAAGGCCATTAACATGGCCTTGGACAAAGCGACTTACTGCGACGTTTTACTGGACGGCGCCTGCCGAGTCGCCACCAGCCTGTTTCCCGATTACTTGCCCTACTCGGGCGACCGGGTAAAAGGCACGGCCTTCGATCTTGAAGGGGCCAAAGCCGCGCTGGAGGCCGCCGGTTACAAGGCTGGCGCCGACGGTATCCGGGCCAAGGACGGAAAACCTTTATCCATTACCATAAGCACCTATACCAGCCGGGTGGAGCTACCAATCCTGGCCGAGGCCATCCAGGCCCAGCTGCGGGAAATAGGCATAGACGTTAAATTGGACGTGATGGAAAGCGTGGAAGAAAAACTTCAAGCCGGTGACTTTGAAATAATCATTTATTCATTGGTGACCACGCCCCTGGGCGACCCACAGTCCATGCTCGACAATCTCCTTAAGTCGACCGGCGCCTATAATTACGGCAAATTTGCCGATCCAGAAACCGACAAACAGATTGCCGAGTTGACCGGAGAATTCGATCAAGCCAAGCGGATAGAGTTGGCAGTGAACATCCAGAAAAAGGCTATGGAAGAAAACGCCTTTGGCTTCATCGGCCACCAGAACCGGACCCTGATTTCCAGGAAAGGCGTGGTGGATCTGCCCAATCATCCCTCGGATATCGACGGGGTAAACGCCAAAACCGATCTGGTTCGTTAAAACCCGTCTTTTATCCAACCCAGAGTCCGCTCAACTCCCCAGGCCTTGGCCTGGGGAGGAATAATTCCCTGACCGACGAATTTTTGAGAGCGAAAAATTTGAGGGTTTCCTCTAACCCTATCGTTTGGACCCATCGGTGAGAAGGGGATCGTCATTGGTGAAAGAATGTTAAAACGAAGAGCCCTATTGGCCTTGGCCGTAGTTTCGGCGGCGCTATTGTCGATCGCCATTTTTTCGGGTGGGCAAATTCAGGCCCAGTCGGGGGTTAAGGACCTCAAAGTCGGTACCACTTTCGTGTATAGCTCTCTGGATCCGGCCGACAGTTTTTCTGGCTGGTTTTCGGTGGGGTTGGGACTTCTCGAAACGTTGGCCAAATTGGACGATCGGATGCGTCCGATTCCCCATTTGGCCGAATCGATAGAGAACGTCGATCCGACGACTTGGAAGGTTACCGTCAGAGACGGGGTTAAATTCCATAACGGTCAGCCCCTGTCCGCCCAGGCGGTGAAAGATTGTCTAGAGAGGGCCATTGGGCTAAACGAAAGGGCCAAAACCGGCCTTATGATCGAATCGATCGCGGTGGACGGACGGGTCTTAACGATAAAGACGACTACCCCGCACCCGACTTTTATCAACACCTTGTGCGACCCTTTCGCCGCCATAGTTTTTACGGGCGAACTGACTCCCACGCTCGTTTACGGAACTGGGCCTTTCAAGGTATATAACTTCATACCCAACGGAAACGCCTACATGGTTCGTTTTGACGATTATTGGGGCGGTAAACCCAAACTCGATAAGTATACCTACGTTTACCAAGCCGATCCCGGAACCTTGACCATGGCCTTGCAATCCGGCGAGATCGACGCCAGCTCGGACATTCCCGGTCCCAGCCAACAGCTCTTTCGGGATAACCCCGATTATAATTTTTTATCCACGGCTTCCTCTAGGGCTTTTTTCTGTATTATAACCTTAAAAACGCTATTATTGGTGACGGTGCCGTTAGAAAGGCCATTAATATGGCCTTGGACAAAGCGACTTTCTGCGACGTATTACTGGACGGCGCCTGCCGAGCCGGCACCAGCCTGTTTCCCGATTACTTGCCCTACTCGGGCGACCGGGTAAAAGGCCCGGCCTTCGATCTTGAAGGGGCCAAAGCCGCGCTGGAGGCCGCCGGTTACAAGGCTGGCGCCGACGGTATCCGGGCCAAGGACGGAAAACCCTTATCCATTACCATAAGTACCTATACCAGCCGGGTGGAGCTCCCCATCCTGGCCGAGGCCATCCAGGCCCAATTGCGGGAAATAGGCATAGACGTTAAACTGGACGTGATGGAAAGCGTGGAAGAAAAACTTCAAGCCGGTGACTTTGAAATAATCATTTATTCATTGTTGACCACGCCCCTGGGCGACCCCCAGTCCATGCTCGACAATCTCCTTAAGTCGGCCGGCGCCTATAATTACGGCAAATTTTCCGATCCCGAAACCGACAAACAGATTGCCGAGTTAACCGGAGAATTCGATCAAGCCAAGCGGATAGAGTTGGCCGTCAACATCCAGAAAAAGGCTATGGAAGAAAACGCCTTTGGCTTTATCGGCCACCAGAACCGGACCCAGATTTCTAGGAAAGGCGTGGTGGAACTGCCCAATACCCCATCGAGCATCAACGCGGTTACCGCCAAAACCGATCTGGTTCGTTAAAACCCGTCTTTTATCCAACCCAGAGTCCCCTCAACTCCCCAGGCCTTGGCCTGGGGCGGAATAATGCCATGGCCGACGAACTTTTGAGAGTGGAAAATTTGAGGGTTACCGCCGGCCGGCACGAAATAGTTAAGGGCGTGAGCCTAACCCTCAAGAAAGGCGAAATCGTCGGCTTGGCCGGCGAGAGTGGATGCGGCAAGAGCACTTTTCTCAAAAGCGTCATTCGGCTTTTGGCCCCCGGTCTCACCATTAGCGGCGGGAGAGCTCGCTTTGACGGAATCGATCTCCTGGACCTCTCGCTAGAGGACATGCGGCGTCTTCGCGGACGCCGCCTGACTTTGGTCTCACAAAACGCCGTTGAGGCCTTAAATGAGTCCCGGACCATCGGCAGCCTTTTTTTGGAGACCATGCGCAGCCACCAAAAGATTGGCAAGAAAGAGGCCATGCGCCAAGCCGCCGATCTCATGGCCGGTTTGGATCTTTCAGATTCCGAGAGGATCTTGGCCAGCTACCCCTTTCAACTCTCCGGGGGCATGAACCAAAGGGTTTTAATCGCCTTGGCCATGATCATGAAACCGGAGCTCATGCTGGCCGACGAGCCCACCAGCGCCCTGGACGCCGCCGTCCAGGCCCAGGCCGTGGCCGAGATGCTTAAACTTAGGGAAAAGTACCGGACGGCCATATTGATTGTAACCCATAACCTTGGCGTCTTGGCCCATATGGCCGAGACCGTAGGGATTATGTACGCCGGGCGCCTAGTGGAATACGGTCCCAACGAATCCATCTTGAGACACCCCGGCCATCCCTACACTCAAGCCCTTATCGCTTCGATACCGGATCTGGACGGAAACTTGCGAGGGGCCATCGAGGGCAATCCCCCGGCCCCCTGGAAAGATCCCCCCGGTTGCGCTTTTGCCCCGCGCTGCTCCTTCACCCTGGAGATCTGCCATCGGGTCAGGCCAGAACTGCGCCATCTGGACGATGTCCACCTGGCTGCCTGTCACCTAAAATTTGCACCCAAACCCTCATCTGGCCGATCTTTAAACAGTCCGCCCTTAACTTCCCCTAACCCTACCGGCCAGGCCACTATGGGTCCGCCCGTCGATCGCCTTCCGGATTAAGTGCCCACCATGAACGAGCCAATACTTGAGTGCAAAGACCTGAGCGTCAGCTTCGTTAAGGAAGGTCGGGTCATTAAGGCTGTGGACGGGGTGAGCCTTTTCGTGGAAAGGGGAGAGTGTTTCGGTTTGGTCGGGGGTAGCGGTTGCGGCAAAAGCACTTTGGCCAGGCTGGTTACGAGACTTAAGGACCCCGACTCGGGATCCATCCAAGTAGAACGCCAAGAGGCGACAAAACTCAAGGGTAAAGCCTTAAGGGAGTATTACCGCAAAGTACAAATGGTTTTTCAAGACCCGGTCGGTTCTTTCGATCCCCGAATGAAAATAGGGCAATCCATCGCCGAAGTATTGCGTAACTTTGGCTTGGCCGAAAAGGGGCGCCTAAAACGGGCGGTAAATGAATCGTTGGAAATGGTTGGCCTAAACCCGGAACACGCCGATCGGCTACCGACCCAGATAAGCGGCGGCCAGTGCCAGCGGGCCGCCCTGGCCAAGGCCGTGGCCGTAAGGCCCAAGCTCCTTATCCTCGACGAAGTGACCAGCGCCCTGGACGTCTCCGTCCAAGCCCAAATCGTCTCGCTCTTGCGCCAACTTCAGGCCGAGCTAAACATGGCCTTTATTTTCATCTCCCATGACCTTTCCCTGGTCCGTTGCTTCGCCACCCGCTTGGCCGTCATGCACGATGGCCAAGTCGTGGAGACCGGCCCGGTCGAGCGAGTAATCTCCTCGCCCCAGCACCCCCACACCAAACTCCTACTGTCGTCCCTCTTTCCCATTCCCAAGGAAGCGGACTCCTTCGCTCCCGTCCCCTGGCCTGAGGCGCCAAGCCTTTAGGCTGGCCGGCGGGGCAAGCACCGGTCGGGG
>JAIRNQ010000243.1 GCA_031257955.1 Deltaproteobacteria bacterium
ACACCCCTTCTTTTCGGGGAAATACCGGCATCGGCGAGGTTGGGATAAAGTTCGTACCTTCAGGCCATCCCCAATTTGAGCTGGATCTCGGAATACAGGGATATTTCGGCAAAAGACGCGGCCTAGCCGCAAACGCCCTTTTCTCGTATAGGTTTTAGCTATGGGGCAGGCGTGAATCGGAAGAGGTTCGCCGCCCCTATCTGGCCATGCCCATTGGCCCCCAAAAGCCCCAAAGGAGGCTTTTGGGGGCTTGGACGTTGTGGGTTCGATGGCTCGAAACCCTGCTGTTGGTCCATGGATCATGGTGTTTTGTTTCGGTCCATTTTCACCTCGGGTCGAAACGAAGTATACTCGTCATTAACGGCTGGATGGACGGAAGGAACAATGGATGGGCGGGTAAACGGCGGAAAGATGGAAGGGAATTCAGGTAGAGCTTTTACGTTTGGAGGGAAGGAAATGATTTTCGTTTTGACGGGCGCAGGCATTAGCCGTGAGAGCGGCTTAGAAACATTCAGGGACAAGGATGGGCTATGGAGTAAGGTCAGGATCGAGGACGTGGCCACGCCGGCGGCCTTTAAGAAAAACCCAAAATTGGTTCACGAATTTTACAACAAAAGGCGCCGAGAACTGACCGACGGGCACATCAAACCCAACAAGGCCCATAAGGCCTTGGCTAGGCTGGAAGCGGCGCTGGATCTAACCCAGCCGGAAGACTCGGTTCGCCAGGGGCCCGGGCTCTTCCTGGTCACCCAAAACGTCGATAATCTACACGAACTGGGAGGCAGTAAGCGGGTCTGCCACACCCACGGGAGCCTAACCTCGGCCAAGTGCGAGGCCTGCGGGGCCAGCTTCGAATGGCTAAGGGACCTTGGCCTGGATGACGTCTGCCCGCGCTGCCAAGCCCCGGGGCGGCTTAGACCCGATGTGGTCTGGTTCCACGAAGTCCCTTACCACCTGGGGTTAATCGAGGAAGAGCTCTACAGTTGCGATCTCTTCGTCTCCATCGGGACCTCGGGCGTGGTTTACCCGGCGGCCTCTTACATCAACGTGGCCAAAAGACGCGGCGTCCCGACCGTGGAGATCAACCTTGAGCCAACCGTTTCCTCCTCCTACTTCGACAAGGGTTTCTACGGCCCGGCCACCGAGGCCGTCCCGGCCTGGGTTGAAAGCATTTTGCCATTAATTGGAACATAAATTCATAAACACATAAACCCATAGTATCAAAAATACCAATAACCATGGATCTATGGTCCATGATCCATGGTCCATAGAAGGGCCAGTCCATGGAACCCTAAGCCAACGGCAGTTCCCTGGAAACGGACGGCCCGATTAAATCGTCATAACCCCAGCCAGGCCACCCACCAAACCAAAATAAAGGCCCCCGTCATGCTCCAAAAACATACCCTTCAAACGCCCAAAGACGGCTTTTACGACATAACCTTCCAAGTCCAGCGCTCGGTAGCCGCCTCCCTGGTCCGGGAAGGGCTGGCCGTTGTCTACTGCCCCCACACCACCGCGGCCATAACGGTTAACGAAAACGCCGACCCCAGCGTGCTTCACGACCTGGCCCTGGGTCTGGAACGGGCCTTCCCGGATCGGTCGGAGTTTCGCCACGCCGAGGGCAATTCCAAAGCCCACCTAAAGGCCAGCGCCATCGGGGCCAGCCAAACCTTTATCATAGAGTCAGGCAAACCGCTTCTGGGAACTTGGCAGGGCATCTACTTTTGCGAGTTTGACGCCCCGAGGAGCCGAACGTATTACGTGAAAATCGTCGGCCAATAGACCGCCGGACACCAAAAATGGGTCCGGTCCCCGAAAGCCGGCCATACACCTGGCCGGCCAAACTCGTGCCGGTCAAACCCATGCCAGCCATAGGCTTGCGTGGACAAACTACTCGTGCCGGCCATAAACTGGGCCGGCCAAATCTGGGAGACCGGCGGCGGGGGCTACTTGTAGTATTTGCCGGTCCACTGGTTTATGGTCAGCTCGATCACGGCGGTGACGGCCAGCTTGGCGGGTTCGATAATCGGATCCTTGATATGGGTGGCGAATTTCTCGGCGAACTTCAGAAGGGCCGCCTCGATTAAGGGATCGCCGTCCTCTAGGATCCTGGCCGTGCCCCGACCGATGGCGCTTTGAAAAATCGCCTCGGTGTCGCAGGGGGTCGGGCCAGTTTCGTAGCCGGCCTGGCTATTGACCGCAAAGCAGATCCTGGGATCGGCCCTTATGTTATCGAGCTTTTGGCCACCGGCCTTGCGCCCATGGAGGTAAACCTTCCCGCCCATCAGGGCGTAATTTATGGGCAGGACGTAGGGGCCGTCCTCTCCCAGCGTTGCCAAGTGCCCGACCTTCTGGCTTGCCAAAAGATCGTCGATCTCTTCCTGTTTCAGGGGCCGTTTCAACATCCTGGGCTGCATGCGAAATCCTCTCTAAAGCTTACCCCAACCGGGCCGGGGCGGAGTCATGGCCATAGGCCTGTCAGTAGGTTAAGATGTTTTTGAATTTTTGGGTAATTACTTTGGTCAGTGGCCAAGCCCAGGGGCCGTGACGGGCCTGACAGGCCCGGGCCGGGAGGCGTCATTGGTTATACTTGCCGGTCCAACGGTCTATGGTCAGCTCGATCACGGCGGTGATGGCCAGCTTGGCGGGGTCTATTACAGGATCCTTGATATGGGTGGCGAACTTTTCGGCGAACTTCAGAAGGGCCGCCCCGATTAAGGGATCGCCGTCCGGGAGGATTTTGGCCGTGCCCCTACCGATGGCGCTTTGGTACAGCGTCCCGGTGCCGCAGGCGGTCGGTCCGGTTTTGTAGCTTACCTCGTTAAAGACCTCGAAGCAGATCCTGGGATTGGCCCGTATATTATCGAGCTTTTGCCCACCGGCCTTACGGCCATGGAGATAAACCTTCCCGTCCATCAGGATATAGTTTATGGGCACCGCATATGGGCCGTCCTCGCCCAACGTGGCCAAGTGCCCGACTTTCCGGCTTTCCAGAAGCTCGGTAATCTCCTCCGGTTTAAGGGAGTTTTTCAACATTCGGGGCCGCATTCTAAATCCTTTCCAAGGCTCCCGGCTAGGCCGGGCCTGGCCAGTATCATGGCCATCGGCCAGGGCGATTGGTTAAGGATATTGCCTATGGGGCTTGCCGGGCGAGCTTTATCCGGGGGCACGGTTCACCGCAGCTAAGGGTTTCGCCGGTCCGAACGCCGGGCTAGGCGACAAGTATTGGGGCTTCTATTTCCGCTTGGCCGGTTTGGTTCGCTTATCGGCGCGGTGTTCCCAAGGCGGCTTGGGCGAGGGGTAGGACCACAGGCCTATCTTGGCGCTTTGGGCACTGGCTTGGGCCTCCCTGAACCGCTGGCAGACCTCCTTGGCCTTGCAATATTGGTCGTAAACCCAGGCTTGTCCTTTCTCGATCATCTTAAGATTGGCCAAATCACCGTCAAGGTAAATCAGTCCCACCAAACGGCTGTAGCGGTCTA
>JAIRNQ010000266.1 GCA_031257955.1 Deltaproteobacteria bacterium
ATAAGCCACTAGACGCCGATCCCAAGACGAAGACGGTGGAACGGCTGGAGGCGGAACGCCAGAAGCTTTTGAGCGATGGGATGGACGAGGCCAAAAATCAGATGGCCTTCAGAAGATACGTTGACAAATACGCTCAGGAGTACGAGACCGTGAAAAAAGTGGCCGTGGCCATAGTAGGCAAAACGGACGTGGCCATTGAGATTTACTGACGCCCTCGGCGGTTCGATGATAAGGCCGTGAACTCTTACAGCCACGCGTTGCAATTTTGAGAGCCACGAGTATCCGAAAATAGAACCACTTGTTGGCGAATACGAGCTATATATATCCATAAATAGATCCACTAGCTAAATAATAAGAACCATTTATTGTCTAATAAGAGATACTTATTTAGTTTCTTCTCAAACTATTTGGCAAGGGATAAAAATATCCGCCAGTAGGCGGCTTGAGGGTATTCAGGCGTTTTTCTCTTGAAGCTATTTTTCTGGCGCATCGAGTCAGAGGATATCAGCAGCTCATACGAATTGTGAATGATCCTGTCCAGGATCGCGTCGGCTACACAACCCTCGCCAAGCATCGAGTGCCAGCCCCCGGCGCGGGAAGCGGATGGGACTAACGCCAGGCAGGAAATTCTTACGTTTGTCGCGACTAAAACCGCTAAATTTTTAATCTACAACCTTTTTTCTCTTTTGTGGCCCCAGTACTTTAGCGTTAGCGAGAGGCGATCTGGCGAGGCGAGAAACAGCCACTCCCCGTTGCCCGAAATTACGGGTAACGGTTGGACTGGTTGTTAAAAACCTTTGGTTGAAGTTGATGGCGGAAAAAATGGCTTGAGATTTTTGGCAAGGAAATTGCTTCTATGACTTCCGAACTAAACGACCCGTCGCCGATGCCGTTTCCGGGTCGGCTAAATGGCGGTCGCCGGAAATTAACGGCTTCCTTGGGGGAAAGACCGGAAGCGTTAAAAACAGGGAGGTTTTCATGGACAGCGATAATGGGTGGGATTTAGAGGGCGGCGGTTGCCCGGACCTAAACCACTACGAGATAGTGGCTAGAATCATGGCCAATGAACTGTCGACTTTGGAATTGGCGTCGGAACCGTTGGACGTGGCGGAGACTATAGAAACTTTGAGCGAAGAGATGAACCAGATGCCCCAGATAATCTCCGACTGTCGCATGGCCGTGGAGGTTTTTAACGAGTTGGACGTCACTTTGGACCGCATGTATTCCTTGGCCGATAGGGCCAGCGAATCAAATGAGGCCGACGAAGCCCTCCGGGTCGGTCTGGACGAAGAGTTTTCCGGCTATTCCCATATCGTGGCTCGCATGGCCGGGGCCGACGACTTTGACGGGCCTAGCCTGTCGCTTCGAACCAGGGGCGACGCCCTTGTGGCCAGAAAGATCCTGGGCTGCCTGTCACAGGCCAGACACGACTTTTCAAAGCGGGTCTTTGATCAACGCCGGCGAATCGATGGAACCATGACCGAAGCCATAGAGTTGCTTAGCCGTCTCTTGCGTGAGGTTGAAAATATTACCTACCAAACCAGGGACGGGTTAACCGAGCTGGTCGCCCACTTGCAATCCTTAAGCGGCGAGTATGAAGAATATAACTTGGCCAGCCTGCAAAAGCCCATATACGTTAACTGATTAGGCCTTTGGCCCTTTAGTCTTTTGGTGGGCGGCTTCCCTGGCCGAGACTTAACCGATCGAAAGCCTGGGCGGTCCGTTTCGGGCCCAAAATTAGTGGCAATAATCGCGCCGGCGTGGCCTAGCGCCTATCCTTCGGCCCCATGGGAATCATCTTCCATGGGGCCGCGGTTTATTGGGGCCGGTAAGGTTTAGGACATGGCCAAGTTGATTGGTTGGCCAGTAAAGCGCACGGTTTCAAGGCGGCCTGGGAGGAGGGCGGGGAGGGTCTCCGGGGCCCAGTGACCGGATATTACGGCGGCCGCGCCGTTATTGGCCTTATAGGCCACCAAAGACGCGATGGTTTCGTGCCAGCGTTTGTCCAGGAAGGCGAAAGGCTCGTCCAGTATCAACAGGGAACGCCCGGCGGCCATGGTCCTGGCCAGGGCCAATCTACGTTTCATGCCCCCGCTCAAGGCCCGGGGAAATTTATCCGGGGGAAGCTCGAAAGTATCCAACCAACGCTCGGCACGCAGCCGGGCCTCCTCAGCCGGTAGGGCCTTTGGTAGGATATAGGTGACATTGTCGAGGGCGTTTAACCAGGGAATTAAGAGATTATCCTGAAACAAAATCGAGGGCGGTGTTTTGAGGGTGACCCGGCCGGAATCCGCTTTAGTCAGGCCGGCCATGATCTCCAGCAAGGTGGTTTTGCCCACCCCGGAAGGCCCAAGTAGGCACAGAACGCCTCCTACCCGGACTTTCAGGCTGGCCTTTTCGATGACCGTCAGTTCTCCGAAACACTTAGAGACCTCGGAGAGCTCCAACAAAACGGGCCGATCTTCGCTTGGCCTAATGGATGGGTTCGATAGAGGGGAAGCGTCCGGCCGGGGAGATGGACCCGACTGAGGGGACGGGTCCGGCCGGGGGGATGGTGTTTGGCGTTCGTTTTCGGTCATGGGTTGGCAGCGCCCCTAGCCGCCAAACCGGCCGCCTTGCGCCTCAAGGGAGTAATTACGGCAGCTTCTAGGGTTAGCCCCAAGACAATCAAGGCCAGGGTCCATGCCTGAAGGTCTTCCATATGGAGCCCTTGGTAACTAAGGTATATCTTGGCGCCAACGCCGGTATGGCTTCCTAAAAATTCGGCCACGGCCGCCGCTTTCCAACCCGTGGCCAGAACGGCGGAAAGCCCGGCCAACCAAAAGGGGGCTATGCCTGGTAGGATAAACAGGTGCCAGACCCTGGTCGCCGGAACGTCATATAGTTTGCCCATGGCCAGGATCCGCGGCTCCAGACCCATGACCCCCTGGGCAGTGTTGCTGAATACGAAAGGTAGCGTGGCCGCGAAGACAGTGGCCACCGGTACCAGCGAGCCAGTCCCGGCCCAAACCATAACGATGGTAACCCAGACTATAGGCGGGCAGGCTTGAAGGCTGGCCACCAGCGGGGCGGTTATCCTTAAGGCCCATCCGGCCCGACCGGCAGCGAGTCCCAAAAGCCCACCGACCAAGTTGGCCAAGAGAACCCCGACTAGGGCCCGTAAGACTGTCTGGGCCATGTCAACGAAAAGGGTCCCCTGGAAGGCCAACTTGGCCAAGGTTTTGAGCACGGCCAGGGGACCTGGGGCCAGGGCCGCTCCAAACAGGAGACTGGAAAGGAAAAGCAGTAAGGCCCAAAGGCCCAGGGCGATCAGATAAGGGCTTAAGGCTTGGATAAGGGATAGCTTTGAGGGATTTCCGAAAAGACCGTCCCGGCCTATCTGGCTGGGTCGGTCAGGCAGGGCAAAGGGTGGTTCTGACTCGCCCGCTTCGGTTTTAAGGTCGCCTTCGGGGTCAAAGTACGTGTCGCGTAAAAGGCCCGCATCGGCTTCAAGGCCAGCTATTGGCGCAGGGTCAGCTTCGGGCGTAAGGCCGGCTATTGGCGCAGGGTCAGCTTCGGGCGTAAGGCTAGCTATTGGCGCAGGGTCAGCTGTGGGTGTAAGGCCCCCTTCGGGTTTCAAGTCCGAAGGGGGTTCCGGGTTATTGGGCATTGGCCGAACCGGCTTCAGGTTGGCCCGGCGAAGGGCTTTCGGTGGGCTGGCCGGCTTTGGGCGATCCAGGGTTCTGGTCCCAGAAAAAGCTTTGAGGAAAGGTGCCCCCAGTTTCGAACAGATCCGGCGCGGCTAAAAGCAAAAAATCCATTATCCGGTCTTTGGCTTCGCTAGAGTTTTGAAACCTCAGCGGTTCAAGGGTGAGGGAGGCTTCCAATACCTCTTGGCCAACGGCCCCTATGACCTCGGGCGGAAACAACTCGATTTTGGCCGAGACGGGTTTACCTTCCAGATCTTTGACGGTGGCGGCCATTAAGGCGACCAATTCTGTGGCGTCATTGGGACGCCTTTCAAGAAAGGCCCGGTTAACGGCCACTCCGGCCTGGGGTAGGTAGCCGTCGCCACCAAAATTCTTCGAATATTCCTCCTCCAGCGAGCCAATAATCTTGAGCTTTGGGTCTTTGGAAACGGCCATGCTGGCCATGGGTTCTGGCATGAGGCCGATTAGCCTTTGTCCTCTCATAAGTTCAAGTATTAGCTGCTGGGGCGGTAGCCCCTCGCTGGGAAAGGCCCCATAAACGTCTTTCAGCTCTTCCAGTAGACCAGCTTGAGGGCTGTTCTGGGGGCTGGCGGTAACGGTCAACTTGTTTTCGGCGGCGGCCTTCAGAAGCTCGCCGACATCGGTCGGGTAAGCCGGCTCTTGGCCTTTGGCCAAAGGCAATGGTGAAGATATGAAGTAAAACTTGCGCCAAACCGTCACGGCTACCAAACTTACTGGGGCGCCTCGGGAGGCGGCCCTGGCCAGTGTCTCCAAATGGCCGACCCAAACGTCTCCCTTGCCGGCTAAGACCAAGGCCCTTAAGTCCTCGAGGTTTTTCCAGTACTCAACCTTAACCTCGGCCCCTTCCGGCCAGCCACGCTTTAGGGCCCCCAAAAGGGGAAGCTGGGCCGTGGTGGCCGTTATGGCCGTGTAGACGGTCAGCTTATCCTCCGGGGCCCCTTGGGTGCCGGTTTCCGCTTGATCCCGTTCCTGGGCCGGGGCTTGTCCCTGGGCCTGGGCCAGCGATGGGCCAGACCAAAAGAGTGCCGCCATGGATAAGACTAAGCCCAGAACCATGGGGGCCGTGTAAATTTTAATTCTTGGTATCATCATTACCTCAAACAATTTGAGTTAAAAAAATTGTTAGCCAACCGGTTAAGCCCCGAAAAGATGTAGTTTCCGGGTTGGGCTTTCAGGTACGGCCAAAACGCTTCTCAAAATCCGCTATCGTAAAGACCAGGGTAGAGGGGCGGCCGTGAGGACAATAGCCGCCCGAGCCCAGCTTGGCCAAAGAGTCAATGAGGCTTACCATTTCCTTATAGCTTAGGCGATCGCCGGCTTTCACCGCCGCCCGGCAAGCCAAACCGTATAGCCAAGTGTCTGAGAGTTCTTCGACAGTCTTGTCCAGGCCGGCCCCGTCCAGATCCCTTAGACGTTTTTTGGCCGAGGCGATTATCTCCAGGAAGGCGTCCGTGGCTTCCTTGGGCGTCATCATGTTTGGTATGCCACGGAGGGACCAGACCCTTTCGCCGAAAGGCTCGATTTGGAAGCCCAGATGTCTTAAGGGTTTTAGGAGCCTCTCCACGGCTATACTTTCCTGGGGGCCCATTTCCACGGTCTGGGGAAGTAGCAGGCCTTGCGAAGGCACACCGTTTTCACGAAGCGCATTTTTCAGTGAGTTAAAGAGTATTCGCTCATGGGCGGCATGCTGGTCGATGACGTAGAGAACCCCTGGACCCTGAGCCAGTATGTAGCTTTGGTGGAGCTGGCCCACCACAATTGCCCCCTCGGTGGGGTCGTGGTAACCGGCTACGGCTTTTACCCCATTGGTCGCCAAGGGGCTCTGGCTTCCCTGGACGCTTCGGCTAGCCAGGGCCGCCTCGGGGGAGGTCTCTGGGGCGAAACCGGTCACGGTATCGGCCACGGTCTCTGGGTTGCCACCGGTCGCGACACCGGTCACGGTGTCGTTGGCGTTTGGGGAGTGGGGACTATCGGGGCCCGACTCATCGACCATCCAGGGCGGGGTGGGCGGAGGACCGGCCAGATCGAGCTTTGGGCCCTTGGGCGCCCGGCCCATGGAAAAGTGGGGTAGGTAAAAGCCTTTATCCCGGCCGTCCCTTTCGTTGGACAACCGACCTTCGTCCTTGTCCCCTTTGGCTGGCAGCTTTCTCCCCGGTCGCTCTCCCAGGGAGAAGTGCCCGGGATCTGTCTCGCCGGGGAAGGGTCTTTCGATCCCTTGGGCGCTACGGGTAATTTCGTCGGACTCCCCCAGGTAAGGTTTCTCGGCCAGCGGGGACACGTCTATGGTGCCGGATACGGCCTTGGACAAAGTGTCAAAGATTAGCCCCGGGTCGCGGAAGCGGACTTCGGTTTTGGCCGGATGGACGTTGACGTCAACCTTGCTCGGGTCCAGGTCGATGAAAATCACCCCGGAGGGGAAGCGGCCATGGGGGAGGGTTCGACCGTAGCCTTGGATGATGGCTTTGTTAAGCAGTTTGTCGCGAACGGGCCTTCCGAGGACAAAAACGAATAGGCCCTGGTTGGTCCTGGATGTCTCCGGCCCGGTAACGTAGCCCTCGATTTTTAGATCCTCCCTCTCCATCCGGAAAAGCTTAAGCGAGGCGGCGACTTCCCGCCCCAGGATCTTCATGGCTCTCGCGGCGGTGTCGTTATGCTCGTCAACGCCAATGACTTCCCGGGCCCCGTCCCTTAGCCTCAGCCTAAGGTTGGGTCTGGAAAGGGCGTACCTTTGGGTAACCTCGATTAAATGGGCCGTTTCGGTCGCGTCGGTCTTGAGAAACTTGCGCCTAGCCGGGACGTTGTAAAAAAGGTCCCTAACTTCCACGACCGTGCCTTGGTTGGTAGCCGCCGGTGACAGATCCAGGATCTTTCCCCCAGCCACTTTCAATCTATGGCCGGGTTCGTTTTCCGGCTGGCTGGTTACGGTCATTTTGGAGACCGAGGCGATGGATGGGAGGGCCTCACCCCGAAAACCCAAAGTATTTATGTCGAATAGATCCGAATCGGCCGAAAGCTTGCTGGTGGCGTGCCTTTCGAGGCACAAAAACAACTCTTCCTTGTTCAGACCATGCCCATTGTCGGCCACCCGTATCAGTTTCTTGCCTCCGCCTTCGATGTCTACATCGATTCTGGTGGCCCCGGCGTCCAGGCTGTTTTCCAACAGCTCCTTGAGGACGGAGGCGGGCCTTTCGACCACCTCGCCGGCGGCGATGCGGTTTATCAGGTGTTCGGGTAGCAGCTTTATTCGGCTGGTCATGGAAACTCTTTAGCCTCCCTTGGCGGAGAGGGGGTCCGCCACAATGGGGGCGGTAAGTCTCCCCTGGCGGGAGGGTTGCCCTCCCCGAGCGGGAGAGGAGGGTGGACGGGGACGGCGAGCGCGTTTGTCAAATTTTTGGTGTATAATAGCCAAGCGGGAAGGGCTCCAAGGTCCTTGTTGGCCCGGGTCTGGCCGTCCGGTGTGGCGCTTGGCGGCCACGCCTCGGAAAGCGCCGTGAATCGGCCAGGCCGTTCGCTGGTGCCAAGGCGTCCCTTTAGCCCTATGTCTGTCGCTCGCGCCTAAGATTATAACGCGTTTAGCCCGGAAATTGAAAAGCCAAAAGCCAAACGGCGGCGAAAACGACGGTAATGGCGGTGCCAAGCGACCCACTTCCAATAAACGGCTGACTTGGGCGGCTTGTCTGCCCGAAGTCGCTGACGCGGATGGCTTAGTTTATCCAATATCACAGACTTGGGCGGCTTGTCTGACCAAAATCGCTGACGCGGATGGTTTTGTCTACGCTAATTTTTGGTCGTGGCCGAAAGTTAGCGATATATTGCTTAAACGGACTTTATAACTCCATAATTTACCTGGCTTTTGGTGGCATTTTTTTGTTTAAAAACCACCTTAACCAAGAATCCAAAGATTCTTTTATAACCCAAAATATATGGTGTACCAGTGATTGATGACTTTATTCCCGAACCGCCATCGCCCGATGAACATCCCCAGGCCAGGTCCTGGCTGTGGGTGTTGACTTATCCGGTGACCGTGAACCGGGACAATATGCTTATCCTAGAAGGCGATGGGGGCGATTACATACCCATATTTAAAGAGCGGGCCGAGGCCGAAAATTTCCTGGAAAAGGTGGGCGGAAAAGAGCTTTACTACCAAGTCCAGGCCATGCACCTATTTGACGCTAGAAAGTTCGCCAGGGAAAAGTCCCTTGACTTGGTTACCCTAACCGGGATCGGGCAGGTACTTGAACGCTGGGACCATAAATCGGCCCCGGATGACTCCCTGGCCGCTGGGGATGATCAGTCAGGGAAAAATTAACCGGCGCCGCGGCGGCGCTACGGCAAGCCGGAAGGTTTGGCCCCTTTCGGCTTTTGTCAATCCACGGCTTCCCAGCCAGGGAAGTCCGGCGAATGGCGGGAGACCATGCGCGTTTTAGTGACGGGGGGTAGCGGTTTTCTGGGCAGCCGGGTGGCGGACATGCTTCTGGCCGAGGGCTTCGACGTTAGACTTTTGCTCCGAAAACCCAAAGCCGGCGCCCCGGCTAAGGCCGAGGTGGCCATAGGCGATCTCGGTGACGCCGAAAGTCTTGGGCGAGCGGTAAAGGGAGTCCAGGCCGTAGTCCACTGCGCCGCTAAATGCGGCGTCTGGGGCCACCTTTCCGACTACATAGAAACCAACACCATGGGCACGGCTAGGCTCCTTGAGGCGGCCAGGCGCGAGGGGGTGGCCTATTTCGTCTACACTTCCACCCTTAGCGTAATCTACAATAAATCCTCCCTGGAAGGGGTGACCGAGGACCGACCCTATTCGGCCACGCCAAGCGATCCCTACGCTTATAGCAAAATGCTGGCCGAACGTAGCGTAATTATGGCCAATGGCCCCACATTTAAGACCGTAGTTTTAAGGCCCCATCTGATCTGGGGCCCGGGGGATCAAAACCTCTTGCCCAGGCTGGTCGAACGGGCCAGGCGGAAGCGCCTATTTTTCATTTCCGGCGGCCCCTACCTGGTCGACGCCGTTTATATCGATAACATCGCCCAAGCCCACCTAGCCGCGCTCAGTAAGCTCATCGCCGGCGATCCGGTGGGCGGCCAAAGTTTTTTCATTGGCCAGGATGACCCCCAGAATCTGACCCTGTTCGTGAATCGCCTACTGGAGACGGCCAAAGCCCCTCCCATCAGGGCCCTGATTCCCCCAGAACTGGGCCGGGTGGTGGCCGCCGTCTCCGAGTGGTTTTGGAAAACCTTTGGGCTGGGGGGCGAGCCACCCCTGACTGGCTTTACCGTCCGCCAGCTCTCCACTTCCCATTGGCCAGATATCGGAAAAGCCAAAAAACTGCTGGGCTACGCCCCCAAGGTCGGGGTCGAGGAGGGCTTGGCCAGGCTTTCCGAAGCGGTCCGGGCCGGCTACCTCAATTCCCAAAAAACCTAAAACAATAACCGCCCCCATGGGGCGGTTATTGGAGGCGAAACAACAAAGAATCTTTATGGTACCGGTACATTGATCAGTCCGGCCAAATCTATTAGCTCCGTAAGTTCGAATCCACTTCCTTAAGCAGCCCGTAAAAAAACTCCCTGGCTTCCACCCTTTCCTTATTCGGCATAATTACATAGTAGGGCTTACCGCTCATGGACGATTTTGAGGCCAAACGGTCGATAAATTGTTGGGCGGTGGAGATCTCGTCCCCGGCGCTTTTAAGTTTCGATTTTAGGTGCTTGACGGCCCGGTCGACATTATATTCGGTGCCGTTTCTCTCGAAAAGCAAGTCGGTTTTGGTTTCCAGCAAGGTTAACAAAGCGTTGACCCTTTGGAGTTCCCGCCCTTCCAAATTGGACTTGGCCGGGGAGCTTAGGATAAACAAAGTCAGAGCGGCGACAACGGCCAAGGCCATCGTCAAGGCCAGGGTTTTGCCCTTAACCATCGGTTTTTTGGTTTTTGCCATGGCTTTCCCCAAGAGATTTAATTATCGAATGATGGGACTGACTGAAGCATTTGTTGCATTAAACCAAAATCAATAGCGAATAGCAACTAAAAACTAACGAACGACTGTGTCAATAGACGGTCAGGGAATTTACGAGGCTATATGCCTACTGAAGACTGTAGTAATAACGTAAATATGGCAATAAAAATTAAATTAAGCGATAATAAATGGTTATGAAATCTAATTATGTTATCGGAGATATAGTAGCTATTTTTAGAGATCTAGTTTATGTATTAAGAAATATTTATCATTTATAATAGATATTTTGCGATAAATAATAAATATAGAGCTATAATTGAATTAAAAACGGAGCCTTGAGACTGTTTAGCAGAACGATTGATTACCAAGCCAGCTTTCCTGTAAATACGGGCACAATTTTTGATCAAAAGACACTTTTAAGCTTATATCTTAGGCATAAATAGCTATCCTCAGGCCTATAATCCGTTTGGGCCCGATTTCTATCGCTTGTCGAAAATGTCATTCAGTTAGGCCGGTTTTGGACAGTTAGGAGGGAAAATCGACCCTCCTAGCTATATAATATAGTGAAATCGCAGTTCTTTTTTTTT
>JAIRNQ010000310.1 GCA_031257955.1 Deltaproteobacteria bacterium
CGTAGCGAGGTCTACCACGGTCGGATCAAGGACGCCTTTACCCCGGTGGTGGAACAAAAGCTGGTCGATTATGGGGCCGCCGTTATATTCAAAACCGTTTGCGACGACAAAATCGACGAAATCGTCCTAGCCGTGCGGCAAGCCCTAGACAAGGGCGCCAACCTCATAACCTGTACCGGGGGCATGAGCGTCGATCCCGACGATCTGACCCCAGGGGCGATCAAAGCGTCGGGGGCCGAAATAATCACCTACGGAGCGCCGGTCATGCCCGGGGCCATGTTTTTGGTGGCTTACATAGGCGCTGTCCCGGTTCTCGGCCTCCCCGGTTGTGTCATGTTTGGCAAAACCACCATTTTGGACGTACTACTGCCCCGCATAGCCACCGGCCGCAAGATCACCCGTAAGGAGGTCCGCCACATGGGACATGGCGGATTGTGTTTGGGCTGCCCCACCTGCGTCTTCCCAATCTGCGGCTTCGGTCGCGGCGAACCCTACGGGCTCTGAGGCCAAAGCCGCGGCCCCGGATTCCGCGAGGCCTACGGCCGGTGGGGGCCAGGTCGCGGCGAACCCTACGGGCTCTAAGGCCAAAGCCGTGGCCACGGATTATGCGGGCCCTACGGCCGGTGGGGGGCCAGGTCGCGGCGAACCCTACGGGCTCTAAGGCCAAAGCTGCGGCCACGGATTATGCGGGCCCTACGGCCGGTGGGGGCCAGGTCGCGGCGAACCCTACGGGCTCTAAGGCCAAAGCCGCGGCCCCGGATTCCGCGAGACCTACGGCCGGTGGGAGCCCGGCCACGGGAGACAAAAACTGAGTAAAATTCGATAAATTGCTAATGCTCATGACAGTTTGGAAAAAATATGGTATAAGGCAAGGCTCGTGACAACGGGCTACGCCAAAAAAGCCGTAACCGTTTCCCGAACCGACAAGCTGCCTGTTCCATGCGACAAGAAAAGTCGTTGGTGACTTCTTGAACGGCTTTATTTTGAATCATTTTCCGATAGGTTAGCCTGATCGGGGCATGGGATCGTTATAAATGAACCCGGAAGCAAAAGCCCGCGAGATTATTGACAAGATGCTCTCCGAGGCTGGATATGTCATACAGAACAGGAAGGACTTTAACCCTTCCGCCGCCCTTGGAGTAGCCGTGCGGGAATATCTGACAAATTCCGGTCCGGCAGACTATATTTTGTATATTGACGGCTCGATCGTTGGCGTTATCGAAGCGAAAGCTGAAGACAAAGGCGTACATCTTATCCCGACTGCCGACCAGAGCAAGCGGTATGCCACATGCGGTTTCAAGTATGAAAAAGATGCCGTCATTCGTTTTACTTATGAATCCACTGGAGCGTTGACCCACTTTTGTGACTATCTAGACGTCAAAGAGCGTTCCCGCAAAGTTTTCTCCTTTCACCGCCCAGAATACTTGGCTGAATTGCTGAAAGACGGTAACACGCTCCGAAACCGTATGAAAGCCTTTCCACCCTTAGATACGCTGGGTTTACGTGACTGTCAAATTGAGGCCATCCTAAACCTAGAAGAGTCCTTCTCCGAAAACAAGCCCCGAGCCCTAATCCAGATGGCCACGGGAGCGGGTAAAACGTTCACCGCAATCACTTCCATTTATCGTTTGTTAAAACACGCCAAAGTTAAGAGAGTCCTATTTTTAGTGGACACGATCAGTCTTGGGGAGCAAGCCGAGAGCGCGTTTTTGAACTATAAGCCGACCGATGACGGTAGGCTTTTCCCTGAGCTATACAACGTGTTGAGGCTTCATTCATCGTTCATCCCGATTGAGACGATAGTTAGCATCTGTACGATACAGCGCATGTTTTCGATTCTTAGAGGCCATTCATTAGACGAGTCTGAGGAGCAGACGTCCATGTTTGAGGAAAAGATTACGTGTATTCCTCGCGAAGTTAAGTATAACCGGACGTACCCACCAGAATTCTTTGACGTCATAATAATCGATGAGTGTCACAGATCCATCTATAACGTTTGGCGGCAGGTATTGGAATATTTCGACGCTTTCCTGGTTGGCTTGACCGCCACCCCGGACAATCGGACCTATAACTTCTTTCATGAAAACGTCGTTAGCGAATATACGCATGAACAAGCGGTTCTTGACAACGTTAACGTTGGTTTGACAGGTACTTACGTCATAGAAACAAAAGTTGGGAGTGAAGGTGGCGTTATTCGCAAGCAAACCGTGGAAAAGCGAAACCGGTTATCGCGCCGAAATCGGTGGGAGCGGATGGATAATGACTTTGACTATTCTTCATTTCAGCTTGATCGCGAAGTGGTAAACCACTCGCATATCCGAGCCGTTGTTAAGGAATTTCGTAAAAGCGTTTTATCGCAGTTGTTCCCATGGCGAGAAGAGGTACCAAAAACGCTGTTGTTTGCCAAGACGGACAGCCATGCGGACGATATCATAAAAATCATCCGAGAGGAATTCGGGGAGGGTAACGAATTCTGCAAGAAATTAACGTACGCCTCCCCAGAAGACACCAATAATGTGTTAAACGCTTTCCGTAACGATTACTATCCGCGAATTGCCGTAACGGTGGACATGATCGCCACCGGTATAGACGTTAAGCCTGTCGAGTGCCTTATATTTATGAGGGATGTCCGTAGCAAGAATTATTTCGAGCAAATGCTTGGTAGGGCCACACGAACTTTGGATTATGAAAATTTACACCGAGTATCGCCTTCGGCCAAGAGTGCCAAACTAGGATTTATCGTTGTTGACGCCGTTGGAGTGACTAAATCCATGAAGATAACTTCACGGCAGTTGGAACGAAAGGAAAAGACGACGCTAAAAGAACTGATGGAGATGGTCGCTCATGGTGCCCAAGACGATGATACTTTGGTGACCTTGGCTGGGCGGCTGACGAATCTGGACAAAATCATGACCCCGGCCGAGAAAGAAAAGTTTAGGGAGCTATGTGGAGAGGAAAGCATTAACCTTGGAATTACTCTTGAAAACGGTACCCAGGTGCCTTGTTCGGATACAGAGATTTCCCCGGCAGCCATTGCCAAGACCCTGTTCAAAGCGTTAGACGTGGACATTGTAACCGAGGTGGCGCTGAAGGAATACGGCATCGACGATTCTGAGAGCCTGACGGACGAGCAGCTTCTGGAAACTACCCAGCAAATTGCAATAGCCGCCTTAGCGCCTTTCAAAAACCCTAAACTGCGCAATTTTCTTGAAGGCATTTTCAAAAAAATCGATCAGATCGTAGATAACGATAACCTAGACCAAGTAACCTTTAGCGGCTGGGATAAGATGAGTTCGCAACAGGCTGTGGATACCATCTATGTTTTTGATTGCTTCATTAACGATAACAAGAATCAAATCGACGCTCTGGAAGTTATAGATAACGGAAATATCTTCAGAAGACCGCTTATGTTTCGGATGGTGGAGACGTTAAATGAGAGGTTGGATGCCTCGCCTGCTAATTTAAATACGGAAAAGCTCTGGATGGCCTACTCCAAACATCAGAGCGGTCATATACGAAGCAATTGTCCGGTAAACAAGCCAGTTGATATCGTCTCGATGGTCCGCTTTCAACTAGGAAAGACGAATGTATTACAGTCTTTTGCGGACAGCGTTTACCAGAGTTGTAGTGACCTGATAACAATAAAAGACAATGGATATTTCCAATTTTCGGAGGAGCAAATTAAATGGGTCCTCATGTTCCGCGATCACATCGCCACTTCCATTAACGTCACCCTAGACGATCTCGACTTTACGCCTTTTGACGCCAAAGGCGGACGCGGTAAGTTTTACCAGTTATTCGGAAGTAAGTATGATATAATTTTACAAGAGATAAATTACTTATTACAGGCATTGACATAATTTACTAATCAATCCTTGAAGATAAATACTTGGAGGAAGACTTAGGTGTCAGAAACAGTCAATATAGGACAAAAGATTTGGTCAATGGCCAATGCCTTGCGGGACGATGGGCTTGGGAAGAGTGATTATTTGGAACAACTTACCTTCCTATTGTTCCTGAAGATGGCAGACGAATACGCCAAACCGCCCTACAACCGTAACATAGGTATCCCATCGGACTGTGGTTGGGGCAGCCTTCGTAATAAAAGCGGCGACGAGCTTTTCAAGCACTATAACCATATTCTAGAAACCATGGCCTGTATGACTGGAACGCTCCAAGAAATATTCGTGGGCTCTCGAAACAAGATTTCCAACCCCGCTCAGCTGGCTAAAGTCATCAGTATGGTAGACTCTGAGAACTGGTCGTCAATGTCGACTGACGTCAAGGGTGACGTTTATGAGGATTTACTTGAAAAGATTGCTGCCGACACAAAAGCTGGCGCAGGGCAGTATTTTACGCCAAGGTCGCTGATCTCCGTGATGGTTCGATGCGTAAGTCCAGAGCCGGGCAAGACAGTCTCGGATCCAGCTGCTGGTAGCGGAGGATTTCTCCTTGCCGTAAAATCTTACATTGAATGCGAGTACGGACCGAAGCTTAATCGCGACCAGAAAGCTTTTTTGAAATTCGAGACCTTTCGTGGATGGGAGATCGTCCAAAGTACCTATCGGATGTGCCTAATGAACCTCTTCCTACACAATGTCGGAGACTTTGAAGGTAAGCCGCCAATAACCAGGGGCGACTCGCTTCTCGCCGATCCAGGCGACAGGTTCGACTACATCCTGACCAATCCGCCCTTTGGCAAAAAATCGTCCTTGACCTTTACCAACGAACGAGGTGAACGGGAGCGGGAAGAATTGGTATACAACAGACAAGATTTCTGGGCGACCACATCCAACAAGCAGCTTAATTTCGTTCAGCACATCCATACTCTTCTGAAAACCACGGGAAAGGCTGCGATAGTAGTGTCTGACAATGTACTATTTGAGTCTGGCCCGGGCGAGATTATCCGCAAGAAACTATTAGAGACTACGGATTTACACACGATCCTCCGCTTACCCACCGGTATTTTCTATGCTTTTGGCGTGAGGGCCAGTGTCATTTTCTTTGATAACCGTCCGGCTGGGCCTTCACACCAAACCAAGGAAGTCTGGGTATACGACTATCGCACGGACATTCATCACTCGCTGAAAAAGGCACCTTTACGGGAAGAAGATTTGGATGAATTCATAAAACTATATAAACCCAATAATCGCCATCTTCGCGAAGAAACCTATGGTCCCGACAATCCGAACGGGCGTTGGCGCAAGTTCACTTATGAGGAAATAATTGCGAGCGACAGAACCAACCTTGATATCACCTGGATTAAGCAATACGATGGCACTGACGATTGTTCACTTGGAGAAATACTAGGCCAAATCAAAAGCAGGTCTGCGGCGATTAACGTCGCGGTAGAAAAACTAGTGGCGTTGCTCGGCAAGGTTGACGGATGAAAGCGAAGTTGTTGCGACATATAATCCTCGACCTGGCCATTCGCGGTAGGCTTGTTCCGCAAGACCCAAAAGACGAACCGGTCGGTTTAACGCTACGGCTAAACCGCGACGAAAACGGGACGCCCATTAAACATGCCCAAACAAATCAGGTCAATACTGATTATGGGCACATATCCACTTATGAAAATAAACTCAAAGTTCCATTTGATATTCCAGATAGTTGGCAATGGGTAAGACTTGGAGATTTATCAGAGAAGATTAGCTCTGGATTGGTCAAAGCCAAATTTCGTTCGAGATACGTTCCAAGCGGGGTGCCTTGTATCCGTGCGCTAAACGTCCATAACGAAGGACTTACTTTAGATGACTTAGTTTTTATAGATGATGAGACTTTCAAACGATGCCCTAGATCCATTATTCGATTTGGCGATATTTTACTCAATCTAGTTGGCCAACCATTGGGAAGGTGTGCCATCGTTACAAACAATTTAGGTAAAGCCATGGCACTTAACAGCGTTTGCATAATCAGGCTTAAAGAAATTGACTTTCAGCCATTTATTCATAAAGTTTTAATTTCCGGTTATATGCAAGGAGTCATTCAAAATTGTAAGGCCGGGTCGATACAACCTCATATTAGCCTAGATAATCTAAGAGTTCTACTAGTTCCCTTACCCCCCCTCGCCGAACAGCGCAGGATCGTAGCCGCCATTGAAAGAACCTTCAGGGTAATTGTTCAACTCGAGGCTGCGAGGGTTGATCTGCTTTCCCTAGTATCCGACGCCAAGCGCAAGATTCTATCCCTAGCTGTTCGTGGCCAGCTTGTGCCTCAGGACATCTCGGACGAACCGGCCAACGTCTTGCTTAACCGCTTTCGCCGTAAATGGCCGCCTAGAAAACGCCGAAAAGGTTCTCCAGGATTCGTTCGGAGTTTAAAAGACCATGATTTTGGCCATCTTCCTTATGAAGTGCCGGAAACATGGAGATGGATTCGATTGGGTGAGATTTGTAAAATAGAAGGCCGCCCAGTTTTAGGTAATAATATTCCTGACGATGCCTGGATTTTAAGAATGGAGGACATTGATAAAGAAACTGGGAAGGTGCTTCGGGTGAGACGTAAATATGAGCGTTCTTTTACTCGCGTGATGAATTATTTTATGAAGGGTCAAGTACTATATGCAAAGTTTACGCTAGATTTAAAAAAAGTGATTGTAGCATACGAAAATGGATATTGCCCAGACAATATTTTACCCTTGCATTTTTGTGATAACATATGTCCTGAATATGCCCGGTTCTTTTTGATTTCCGACTTCTTTGTTACTTATGCTACCCAATGTTTAAAAGGCACTATCATACCGGCCCTCAGAATCAGAGATATTGAGGGTGCGTGGTTCGCCTTGCCACCACTTGGCGAACAAAAAAGAATCGCTTTTGCCGTTGAAACGGCTTTTACGTACCTCGATCAGATAATCGAACTATTAAGTTGATATTTTTGGTTGGTATGCTCGATGGGTAAGGGATTATGCCATAATGGTAAAGACTACCAGTCCTGGTGACTGTTTTTCGGGTTTTTTTATCAGGCAAAGTATAACGCTTTTGCCCGGTTATGTTGAACATATCTAGTTGGACGATCGTTAAAATCCAGCAATACCGACAGAAGGCTCATCGCTTAACCCTGTCCTCCGTTTCGTAAATGCCCGGTGATATGCAAAAGACGTATTCTAGCAACCAAAAGTTAACCAACCCGGCGTTTCGAGAGGGCATATATGGCCCCGCTACTTGCGACCTTGAAGCCAGATCTCTTAAAATTCTTTATTAGTCCGATCGACACTTTTGTTGAGACTGGGATGTCCTCTATCGTTTTCAGGTTACCCACGCTGGTTCGGTTATTCAAGAAATATATGAGATAATCTAAAAACGCTTAAAGGCTATCCAGTCTTGTGTGGCCCCGGCAGAGCTCTGTTTATCGTCCACGAATGTCATTTTTATGCGTCCCAGTAGCCTTCCCTGACGGCGCCCCAGTTAGTGGACAAGCGATAGGCACAGGCACAATCGGCCAAGTGGTCGTTAACCATACTATCTCTACCGTCCAGGCAAGGCGCCCATGCGTTGTCTTGGAATTGTTGAACCTGGACTATCCTCCCCATGGTCAACGGCAAACCCTCTCCTCCCTACAATCGGGGTTAGGCGGTAGCCAGATTAAGGGGGATTGCTTGGCGGCTTAGGCAGGTCTTGGCGTTTTGGGTTTTTTGATGGGGTTGGTCAAGGTGATTGGTTTCTTTTCTCTGTCAAGCGTTATGGTCCGTTCTTTGGTTATGCGCGATTGTCAAGCGCTATGGTCCGTTATATGGTCATGTTCGATGATTAAACTCTATTGTCCGTTCTATGGTCCGCTCTTTGCCCACGGGTATTGCCCTCGGCGGTCCCTTAGCCATCCGCGGTAACGGCTTGTTTCATTTCGCGTCTGGGGGGAAGCGAAAGGCGCAGCTGGCCAGATGGTCATTAACTAGACCAACGGCCTGCATTAGCGAATAACAGATTCCGCCGCCTATGAATTTAAAACCCCTTTTTTTTAAGTCTTTGCTCAGGGCGTTAGATCTTTCGGTGGTAACTGGTATGTCTGACATCTTATGCCAAGTTCCAACGATGGGTTGGTTGTCGACGAAAGACCAGAGATAGTCAGAAAAAGAACCCCGTTCTTCAATCAAAGCCGCGCACTGTTTAGCGTTGGTGATGACGGATGAAAGTTTTAGGCGGTTTCTGATAAGATCCGGATTGGCCATGAGCTTATCGACCCTAGAGAGATTGTAGGCGGCCACCCTTTGGATCTCCAAGCCCTCAAAGGCTTCCAATATGGCCGCCTCTTTTTTGAGAACCAGCGACCAACTGAGGCCGGCCTGCATGCCTTCCAGCACCAACATCTTGAAAAGCTCATTGTCGTCGCGGCAGGGCCTGCCCCAACGGGTGTCGTGGTAGGCCAAAGACAGGGGATCGGCCGTGGCCCAGGGGCAACGGATCAGGCCGTCTCCGGACGGATCCGGTGGGGCCGCGACCTTGGCCGAGCCGGGACTTTTGGCCGAGCCGGGACTTTTGGCCGAGGCGGGACTTTTGGCCAAGGCTGGCCTTTTGTTTCCGACCGACCCTTTTGAAGCTTTGGCTTGGCCAAGGTTTTTCGCTTTATCTACCATGGTTTTTTCTTTTGGTCGGCTTAGATCGTTAAAGTAAGCCGTCAGTTTTTGGGGGAGCGCAATGGCAAAAGTTTATAAGGCCGCGGTAATCACGGTCAGCGACAAGGGCAGCGCCGGCGAGCGGGAGGATTTGAGCGGTGAAAGGGTGGTCGGTATCTTGGCCGAGGCTGGATTCGCGTTAGAAAAACGCTTAATCCTTCCGGACGAGAGAAAACCCTTGGCCGATACGCTGGCCGGGCTGTGCGACTCCGGTGCCGTGGATTTCATCGTTACTACCGGCGGTACGGGTTTTTCGCCGCGGGATTTTACCCCTGAGGCGACATTGGACGTGGCCGAACGCCTAGCCCCCGGGTTGGCCGAACTCATGCGGGCCGAGGGTTTCAAAAAAACTCCCAGGGCCATGCTTAGCCGTGCCGTAGCCGTCATCAGGGGCAAAACGCTTATCGTGAACCTGCCAGGCAGCCCCAAAGGGGCGGACGAAAACTTGCGGGCCGTTCTTCCCATCCTGGACCACGCCCTGGAAGTGTTGGTCGGCGATTCCGGCGACTGCGCCCGGCCGTAAACGGTAGACTGTGTACGGTTTGTTACCCTCGGATGCGGTTAGGGCCTTCGCTCGCGCTTATCGACTTTGGCCTGCCTATCGCCGGCGTGGCCAATCGTTGGCGGGACCGACTCGGCCACTCCGGCCGAATGGGCCAGTAGTTCCACCGGGTGTAGGATAGGCACGGTTTTCCAGGCCCTCTTAAGTCCCGCCCCCAGCTGGAGGGCGCAGGCCGGGCATGAGGTTGATAAGACGTCGGCGCCGCTTTTGGCAATTTTAGCCGCCTTGTCGGCGGCGATACGCCCGCTCATGGTTGGATGAGTAAAGCCGTAGGAACCGGCACCCCCGCAGCAGCTGTCGGCCCCTTCCATCTCTCTGAAGGCCAGACCCGGAATGGCCGAAAGTATGGCCCTGGGAGCTTCCCTGATCCCCAAACCCCTTATGGCGTGGCAAGAATCGTGATAGGTGACCGTGCCGAAGCCGGTCGGCTTTAGGTCTTCCGTCCGAAGTCCCAGTCGTTCCACGACAAACGTGTTCAGGTCTACCACCCTGCCCAAAAGTGCCCTGACCCTTTCGCCTTCCTTGGAGTCCGGCCCCACGAATTCATCGTAACGGCTAAGGGCTTTGGCGCAGGTCGAACAGTCGGTCACGATGGCCTCGTATTCTTCCTTAAAAATAAGTTCCGAGTTTTTCAGGGCCAGTTTTTTTGTTTCCGTAAGATCCCCCGAGCTTCGGTGCGGCTCGCCGCAGCAAGTTGTGGGAGGGATATGGATCAACGCCCCTCTCGAGATTAAGTAAGACAAGGAGTCCCGGACCGTCCTCCCCCAAAACGCGTTTGAGGCACATCCCAAAAAAAAGGCGATCTTAATTTTAGGGGCGCTTGACGGTCGCACGATAGGGCCAAGTCCCAGCCTGGCCGGCTTGGATAGGTTATCGGGCAAGAACGATTCGTAATATACCAGTCTATCAAAGGCCCGCCTTAAGACCTTGCCGTAGAGGACGTTTCTGGCCCCGCTCTTTTCATAAAGGCGCATCAGTGACGTCACCCTCTCAAGCCTTTCTTTTCTGGGCAACAATCCCCCATAAACCAGCTTTTGAAAGAGCTTCAACCCCCGGTTGGTTACAAAATCGTTTCTGGCCGCGACCATGATTTCGTCGGTTTTGACGGAGGAGGGGCAGGCGACCGTACACGATCCACATAAAAGACAGTCGTCGACTTTCTCGGCTAGCTCGGGGTCTTTGGTGAAATCGTATTTTCCTTCCAGCAATAGGCGAGTCAGATGGATTCGGCCTCGGGCCACTTGGACTTCGTCGTGAGAGTGTAGGTAGGTGGGGCAGACGCTTTGGCAAAAACCGCAGCGGTTGCATCTGATGATTTCTTCGTAACCTGGCACGCTGTGTGTCCGTTCATTTGAGTGGATTTAACCGGGGCACCGTTTCCGTCTTGGCCCGGGAAGTGGGGCTTTGGCTAGTCCGGGCCGCTGCCTGGGCCTTGGCCCGGGAGTCGGGATAGGGCTAGTCCGGGGTACCGGTTGGGCGCCAAAAAAGTTATCTGGGTGGCCTTGGGCGCGTTTGGGGCCGAGGCCTGGCCCGATTTTAGGGCGTCAAAAAGGCGCCCTTGGGATCGACCGCCGCCTTAACCCGTCTGAAGAGGGGACCGCCGGCCTTGTAGGCCGTAGCGGAAACCAAAACCAAGCCCGAATCGATGGCCAGGCTCTCGGACGACTCCGGCGGGGAGGTAAAGGCCAAGCGGCCAACCCCGAAATCGGCCACGAAATTGTGGTCGCCGATCCAGCTAAGGTTTTTGACGGTATCCAAGAGGGCCTTTCTGGGCCCGGCGTATATCTTGGTTTTCCCGTCGCGTAAGTTAAAGACGGCGTCGGAGTGGTTATAATATTCAAACCCGTCCTCAAAAAGATCGCTTGGGTCTTTCATCAACAATTTTAACTTTTCTTCCTGGGCGGCCACCAGTTCGGGAAACCCCGTCAGCCAAACGGCAATTCTGAGGCCGTTTTTGTCGCCGATGAGCCTAAGGCTCTGCACGCCGAAGCGCTCCCTGACGATGGTTTCCATGTGGGAGGCGGCAAGCTTTAACGACTTGAGAGAAAACTCCATGACCGGGCAGATCTTTGGCTTAGGCAAGAGCTTTAGGGTAAACGAGACGCTCATGGCCAAAGATCCCCTGGCCCGCCAGGCCAGCCGGGTTAGATCGTAGCCGCTCACGTTTTTAAGGGTCCGCCCGCCACTTTTGACGATCTCCCCGGAAGGGGTCATCATGGACGTGCCCAAAATCCAGTCAACCATAGTGCCCTTGGCCATGGTTTCCGCGCCCAAAAGGCCTTGTCCCATTATGCCGCCCAAGGTGCGGGTATGGGGTCCGGTCACGGGCCAATACAGTCCGGTGGGCGCCAAGGCTTCCTCCAGTTCGGCCAAGGTCATCCCCGCCCCGACTTGGGCCAGTAAGTTATCGGGCTCCAGGGACTCGACTTGGTTAAATTCTTTGGAACTTATGGCCACCAGGCGCGCGTCGTCCAAGTCCGAGCCCAGATCGTGCCCCAAGCCAAAGGGCAGTATCGTTTTGCCGGAGGATCTGGCCTCCGTGTAAACGACTTTCAATTGGCCTCTTGATTTGGGATAAACAATCATGTTTATGCCTCCGCCCAGGCGGGGCCTTGGTCCCAGGTCGCTTCCCGCGGCTTAGGCTCCGGTTCGAGAGAAATAACGAACAACGCCTTGGCCCCACTAGTGGTTCCCAATAAAGGGCCTCTGTCTTTGGCCTTCCGCCTTGGCCCCACTAGTGGTTCCCAATATGGGACCTCTTTCTTTGGCCTTCCGCCTTGGCCCCCTCAATTGGCCCAGACTTTTGGCCTCCATTTTTTTGTACCCAATCTTTTGGAACCAATCTTTGGTACCCAATTTTTGTTCCATTATTTGGCGAGGCTTTGGGGCCCTGGCGTAATATCCACCATCAGAACGGGCCCTTTCCGCCATGGGGTTGCCATTTTTTGGGTAAGACCTTGTCCGGGTTGAGGATGCCCGTGGGATCAAGGCTGGCCTTTATGGAGGCCATGAAATCGAGTTCCGCCTCAGTGAACTCGTCGGACATAAAAGCCACCTTTTCCAAGCCGATCCCATGCTCGCCGGTGATGGTACCCCCGACCTTTAGGGCGGCGGCGAATATATCGGCGCTGGCCTTCAGGCACCTTACGTACTCCTGCCCGTCGGATGGGTCAAACAAAATGTGGGGGTGGAGGTTGCCGTCGCCGGCGTGGGCCATCTGGGCGATAACGATTCGGTGGCGCTCGGCGATATCCAGGACCAACGAAAGCATTTTGGGCAGGTGGACGATGGGAACGGTCACGTCCTGGACGATCGTGGCCGGTTTTACCCTACCCAGGGCCCCGTTCCCGGAACGCCTGGCTAGCCACAGTTTTTCCCGATCCTCTTCGTTTTCGGCTTCCTCGATGCCGACGGCCCCGGCCTTAAAACAGATATCCTTAATCCTGGCCAGCTGGGCATTTAGTTCCGGCCCAAGCCCGTCCAGCTCAATGAGTAGCATGGCCTCGGCCCCGACCGGAAAACCCAAGTGCAAATAATCCTCCAGGGCGGCGATAAGCGTCCGGTCGATGATTTCCAGGGCCGTGGGGATAATCCCGTCGGCGATTATGGCCGAGACGGCTTGTCCGGATTTGAACAGGCTGTCAAAGATGGCCGACATGGTCCTATAGGAGGTCGGCAGTGGGGTGATCTTTAACAAAGCCCGCCCAACCAAGGCCAGCGTGCCTTCGGAGGCCAAAAATATGCCCGTCAGATCCGGCTCGTTAAACTCAAGGCCTCTTTTGAGTTTGCCGGTCTTGACCATGGAGCCGTCGTCCAAGATGAGTTCCAAGCCCAAAACGTGGTGTTTGGTGATCCCGTATTTAACCCCTTTGATGCCCCCGGCGTTCTCGGCCACGTTTCCGCCCAAAGTCGAGGCCTTTTGGCTGGCCGGATCCGGCGGAAACATATAGCCCACGGGGGCCAGGGCATTTTGCAGATCCAGGTTTACTACCCCACACTCTACCAGGGCCGTCTCTTCCAGGAGGTCGATATCGACAATCCGGTTAAGCCTGGTCGTTGACATCAAAACGCCGCCCCTGTGGGCCACGGCCCCGCCGGAAAGGTTGGTTCCGGCCCCGCGGCAGGTCAGCGGCCAGCCGTGGCGTCGGCAAAGCGAGACCACCTCGGCCATTTCGTCGACCGTGCCCGGGATGACCACCGCCCAAGGGTAGTGAATGAAAGGCGAGGAGTCGTAGGAGTAGAGTTCCAAATCAATCGGGTGGCTTCGACAATAACCACGGCCCACGATGTCGGTCAGGGCCTTAAGGCTCCTCTGGTTAAAGCCGCCATTTTCGCGTTGGTCGTTCATGGCTTAACCCAGTATTTTGGCCGTCACTCTATCGAAAATGGTTACCGCGCAACCATCTCGGCCCAGTCTATTCGTTTTGTCGTTGGCCCAAAACGCTTCAATAATTAACTTTTCCTTGTCCATTAAACGCTTTCGCTCGAAACCAACAATCATTGGCCAAATCTCGCCTTAATAACGCCCAATCTAATTTTTAGACTCAAAAAAGTAAATAAACTTCAAAAATTCGCAATCATTGGCAACTTGGGCAACATAAGGCTACGAAAGATATTTTAGTCCATTGCCTCGCTTTTAGCAACAAGGGAAATCCTTAAGCTTTTAGTTTTCCGAGGGCTCGATCGACGCCGTTTGGAATATATAGATAAAAGTAATGTCCTTTTTTCTTTATAAATATTGTCTTACTGTATACAACGATAATTTTTTTATCTGTATAAAATTCTATATCAATCTAACGTTGATAAGATGGTTAATAGTCTTCCCTAAGTAACATTGTCGATACCTTCTGGGTAAGCCCTTATTCTCCCGGGATGGTTTTAGCCCACCCAAGCCAATTTCCCTTCGGCCGCCGGTCCCCGGTCGCCATTAGACCCATCCTGACCCACCGATTCAGGTCAGCCGGCCATTTCCCCGTGGCGCCCCCTAGAAGGCCGCTGAAGGCCTCCCAAACTATTGCCCCTCCCACCATAGCGGCCGGCCTTCAATCGTCCCGCTGGGCGCGAATTAGACCCCATTCCGGGGCCCTCCCCGAGAGGGGTGAATTCTCCAGACCCATCCAACCTCGCCAAGTCACCGCCTGACCACGGTACCTCCTCAACCAGTCTGGCCAAGCTCACCCAAAAACTGTCAGCCGGCCATTTCCCCGTGGCGCCCCCTAGAAGGCCGCTGAAGGCCTCCCAAGCTTTTGCCCCTACCACCATAGCGGCCGGCATTCAATCGTCCCGCTGGGCGCGAATTAGACCCCTTTATGGGGCATTCGCTGAAGGGGATGAAATCCTCAGCCCCTTCCAAGCCGGTTAGTCACCGTTCGGGTCGCGGCGGCTTCTCATCAAGTTTG
>JAIRNQ010000360.1 GCA_031257955.1 Deltaproteobacteria bacterium
AAGCCGGTTGGCCCATGAAGGCGCCCACCAAAAGGGTGAGCGAAGAGCCGGGCAGGTGGAAATTGGTAATCAGGGCCTGGACCGCCTTGAAGCGGTAGCCGGGGCGGATGAAGAGGTCGCATGGGCCGCGCCTGGGAAGGACTTGGCCACTTTCGACCGCCCATTCCAGGGCCCTGGCCGTGGTTGTCCCGACGGCCAGGACAACGTCGCCGCGGCTTTGGGCTTGCCGGATGGCCTGGGCCGATTCCTCCCCCACCTCAACGAATTCTTCGTGAAGCCGGCCGCTTTGGAGTTGTTTGTCGGTCAAGGGGGCGAAGGTGCCGGCGCCCACCCGGAGGTTTACCCGGACAATCTCGTGACTGGCTTGGATTTGGGCCAGAAGTTCCGGGGTAAAGTGTAGTCCGGCCGTGGGGGCGGCGATGGCCCCGGGACTGGTGGCGTATACGGTTTGGTAACGCTCGGCGTCGTCGTCTCGGGCCGGCCGTTTGATATAGGGCGGGAGGGGCACCCGGCCCATGTCTTCCAGGACGGCCAGGGGGCGCCGGGGAAAAAAGAACCTGACCAAGCGCCTGGGGGAATCGGCCTCGGCCGCCAGCACCAGGGCCGGCAATTCCCGTCGGCCTTCGCCAAAGACCAGCTCAGTTCCGGGCGTAAGGCTTCGGCCTGGCTTTCCCAGGCAGGGACAATCGAAGGTGCCGGCCTCCGGGCTTAAGGGCGGATCCAAAATCAGCAGCTCGACCCGGCCGGTGGAGGTTTTTTTGCGGCCCAGGAGCCTGGCCGGGGTGACCTTGGCCTCATTTAGGACAATCAAGGCCTTGGCGGGCAAATACCGACCGATGTCCCGAAAGGTGGCCAGTTCTATGCGCCCGTTGGCTTTATTGACTACCATGAGTCGGGAGGAGGACCGATTCGGCGCCGGTTCCTGGGCGATCAGTTCCGGCGGAAGGTCATATTCGTAGTCTCGTACGTCAAAGGACATTAAGGGCCATAATAATCGCCATGGCGGAAAACCGACCGGCGGTAATTTGTGGTTGCCTGGCAGGTCGGCCGGCCGGTCGGCCGGCTGGTTGGCTAGTTGGATAGTTGGATAGTTGGCTGGTTGGGGTGCCTTAAACGCCCGAGACTCCCCGCCCTTTTTCCCGGGCCGAATCAGCCCGGGACGGAGGCCTGGGGCTGTCAGGCGCCAGAGTGCCCAAATGCCCGGCGTTGGGTCAGGGGGCCCTCTCGGACCCCAGGTCAGTCGACCGGATTCGGCAAGGGGGAGGTCTCGATGGGCAGCTCGACGGGCGGCTCTATTACCCGCATGGATTTCCACTTGCCTTGCTTAAAGCGCCAGACGCCGGTGAGGGTGCTGCCGCTGATGTAGAAAACCATGCAATACCACATGGTATGGATAGTCGCGTGGCCCAAGGCGAAAAGAACCAGGATGGGGACGATGAGGCCAAAGATGCCCCACAGGCCCATGACGGCCATGGGGAACCAGACGTCGCCGGCCCCTTTGATGGCCCCGAAACAGCAGAGGTAAAGGCCGTCAAAAAAACTGTACAGGGCCACGTAAACCAGGATGACCGAGCCCAGATCGTAGATGAAGCCCAAGGTGGCCGGGTCCATGTCGTCGGCCAAAAACAGCGACAATAGCGGCTTGGGCGCGAAGATGAAAATGAAGGCCATGGTCATCACGTAGGCCGTGCTTATGACCACTCCCGTTTTGGTGGCCCTGGCCCCGTCAAGCGGCTGGCCCCGGCCAATGGCTTGGCCGACCATGATGCTGATGGCCATGCCCACCCCGATCATGGGAAAGAAGGACAGGGCATCGATGGAAAAGGCTATGTTGTTGCTGGTCAGTTCCAAATCGCTAAGGTGGCCAACGGCGAAGGAAAAGAAACTAAAGGCGAAGATCTCCATGAATAATTGAAGGCCACCCGGACAGCCGAATTTTATCAGGCGCAGAAACAGGGGCCGCTCAAAGGCCCGCTCGCTCCTGACATGGAAGCGTTCTTCCATGGGTTTGGTAAAGATCAAGGCCGAGTAAATTGCCGTCGCCACTAACCAGGCGATGACCGTGGCCGCCGCCGCCCCGATCACTCCCCACTCGGGAATGACGACAAGGCCGTCCACCTTGAGGCCAAAAATGAATAGGTAGTTCAAGGGAATGTTAACGCCCGCCGCTATGAGGCTAACCCACATGACCGTTTTGGACCGACCCATGGCCGCCAAGAATGAGGACATGGTCACCATTAGCAGTTCGACGGCGCTAAAGACGATCAGCACGTTAAAATAGGAGATCTCATAGGCCATGATTGCGGGGTTTTGGGTCCCAAAGCTAAAGATAAAGCCGCTGGCGAAGAACAACAGGGACAAGGCCAAGCCGGACAGGCAGGAGAAGTAAATGCCTTGCCACAAGGTGGCGGCGGCCCGGGCCGGTTTTCCGGCGCCCACGTATTGGGCGACGAAGACGCCGGTGAAAGAACAGACGCCGATGAAAAGCGAGGATACCGTCACCTTGGCCACCCCGGCCGGGAGCGAGGCGGCGATGGCGTTGGGGGAATAGTTGCTGAGAAAAATACGGTCCGTAAAGAGCATGAGCGAGGAGGCCGCGGTTGAGGCCAATAGAGGCAGGGCCAGGGACAGGACTTCTCTATAACCTTGGGGTGATTTCCATCTGGTGATTGGATTTAATTCTACTATGTTATTGAAAATCCAACGAAAAAATGTCTTTAAAAACATACGGTGACCATGAAAATATATGTAAAGGGGAAAAACGAAGCCATAACTAAAGCTAAATTCAGTAGCTTTAAAGCTCACCAAAAATATTTAGCTACCCTTTAGCTTTGCGTTAGCTAAAAAGTAGCCAAATAAGCGGGCGATTATGTATCTAACGTTGGTGTTAAGTTTAGCGCATGTGAATCTTTTTCTCCCCCAGGTATAGACAAAAGTAAAAAAATAAGGCGAAGGCCGCGAGAAGAAAGCCCTTCGCGGGAAGCGGGGAAAAAGTTGGCCCAGGCCGGCTAAAGCCGACCAGGGGTCAGGCTTTAAAAATCAGTTTGGGGGCCTCTTCCAAGATGGCGGCCAGGCGGTCCGGTCCGCCCAGGCTCTCGGCGTAGAGTTTCATCTTGGGTTCGGTCCCGCTGGGGCGGACGGCGAACCAGCTGCCGTCGGACAGGGCAACTTTCAGGCCGCCCACCGAGGCTTGGTTGCCCGGGGCTTTGTCAAAAGCCGCGGCCACGGTCAGTCCGGCGATTTTGGCCCCGGTCAGGGACTCGGGCTTTAGGTTGCCCAGCGCGGCCTTGCGGCCGTCGTCGAGCTCGGAATCGACCCGGCGATAATCGGTCGAACCGTACTTTTCGGTGATGTCCCGATAAATCTCGTGGGGGAGCTTGCCGGTCTTGGCCGTCATCTCGGCGGCCAAGAGGGCCATGCAGAAACCGCACTTGTCCGTGGTCCAGACCCGGCCGTCGCGGCGCAAAAACGAGGCCCCGGCGCTCTCTTCACCGCCAAAGCCAAGGCCCCCGTCGGAAAGCCCGGACACGAACCATTTAAAGCCAACCGGGGTCTCGTAAAGCTCCCGGCCGGCGCCCTTTACCACCCTGTCGATGATGGCCGAGGAGACCAAGGTTTTGCCGATCTTGGCCGTTTTGGGCCAGTCCGGGCGATGGTTTAAGAGGTACTGGATGGCCGCGGCCAGGTAATGGTTGGGGTTCATGAGGCTGCCGCCGGAAATGACCCCATGGCGATCAAAGTCGGGATCGTTGCCCACGCCCAGATCGTATTTGCCGGCCGTTTGGATGAGATTGGCCATGGCGTAGGGCGAGGAGCAGTCCATGCGGATGGCCCCGTCGGAATCCAGCGGCATGAAAGTAAAGCCTGGATCCACCCTGGGGTTAACCACGGTCAGATTTAGGCCCCAGCGCTCGGCTATGGGGTTCCAGTAATGGACCCCGGAACCGCCCAAGGGATCGGCCCCGATCTTAAGGCCCGAGGCCTTGACCGCCTCGAGATCGACCACCTGGCCCAGGGCCTCGGCGAAGGGGGTGACGAAATCCTCAACCAGGGTCGTCTCGGCCTTGAGGGCCTTGGAATATGGGTGCCTGGGGATGGCGCCCGGGTCGTCCAAGAGTTCGTTGGCCCGGTTTTGGATCCAGCCGGTCACGTCCACGTCCGCCGGCCCCCCGTTGGGCGGGTTGTATTTGATGCCCCCGTCCTGGGGGGGATTGTGGCTCGGGGTAATGATCAACCCGTCCGACAGCCGATCCGGGTGGGCCCGGTTGCGTTCCAGAATCATGAAAGACACGACCGGGGTCGGGCTGTATTCGTTGTTTTTGTTGATGACGGTGGGGACGGCCAAGGCGGCCAAAACCGAAAGGGCCGTCCTGAAGGCCGGTTCAGAAAGGGCGTGGGTGTCGTAACCTAAAAATATGGGGCCTTTGTGGCCCTTTTGGCTTCGGTACTCAACGACCGCTTTGGTGATGGCGGCCACGTGGCCCTCGTTAAAGGCGCCCTTAAAGGCGCTGCCCCGATGGCCCGAGGTCCCGAAGGCCACCTTAACTCGCGGCTCAAGCGTATAGTAGTCGGTCAGAAGGTTGGCCAAGTTGATTAATTTTTCCGGAGGGGCTGGTTTACCGGCCAAAGGATCGATTGACATGTTCACCTCGGAAACTGAAAAAATTGGTTACGTTTTAAATTAAAGGCAATCTCCGAAATTTGGCGAGCCGGAACCCTCGGCCCGGGCCAGGGCCGAGGCGGCGGCCCGTCGGCAAAGAAACGTCCGCCAAAGTGCCGGCCCGGCGGGCTTGGGCGGGGCCACCCCTCTTTCAATAGCCTCCGGCCGTAAGCAACACCGCCGCCCCGACCAACGGGGCGTTCGTGCCCAACGTGCCTTTAACCACCTGAATTTCATGGATTTTGGCGGTAACCAGCCGGGTCTCCAAATATTCCAACAGGGGATCTTTTATGAACTGAAAGGCCCCGGCGCCCCCGCCGCCCAGAACGGCCCTTTCCAGGCTCAAGAGGTTAAACACCCCGCTCAGGATCTGGCCCAGGGCCACGCCGACCTCCCGGAAAACGTGGATGGACATGGCATCGCCCTTCTCGGCCAGTTCGGCCAAGACCTGGGCGTTTAACCCCTCGGCCGAGTCGGCGTATAGGGTCTCTCGACCGGAATCCAGCCATTCCCTGGCCATCCTGGCCATGGCCGTGGCCGAAGCCACCGTCTCCAGACAACCGATCCGCCCGCAGCCGCATTTGACCCTGTGGGCTGGGCCCAAGGGAATATGGCCGATTTCGGCGGCGCTGGTAAAGGAGCCGCTCCAAAGCTGGCCGTTTAAAATGAGCCCGGCCCCGACCCCGGTACCCAAGGTCACGGTAATCTGGTTGTCGCTGCCCCGGCCCGCCCCGGCCAACCACTCGCCAAGGGCGTAGAGGTTGGAGTCGTTTTCCAGCATGGCCGGAAGCCCCAGGGCCTGGGACATGATTTGGGTTATGGGCACGTCCACCCAGCCGGCCAGATTTGGGGCGTTAACCACGACCCCTTCCTTGGGCTTGATCCAACCCGGGGCGCCTATGGCCACCGCCGTCGGCCTATGGGCCTCGTCGGCGGCCGCCCAAAGTTTCTTGAACCTACCCACGATGGTGCCGATTAGTTCGTCCGGCCCGTCGCCCCCTTTGGCCCTGGGGAAAATATCGGTGGCCAGGACGGCCCCGCCGCGGCTTACCAAACCGCAGGTCACATTTGTCCCGCCGATGTCCACGGACAAAAAAGAATCTTGGTCGCTTTGTTTTTTTGATGGGCGAGTAGGTGGCATTTTTTTCCTATGGTGATATTTGTTATGTAGACATATCTTACCGTATGGTAATATCAAGACCTAATACAGGCGCTTAGAATAAGACAGCAAAAGTAAAAATTAGTATCGCATGTCGCTGTAAAAATTAACACCTTAAATTTAAATTACCTAATTCAAAATCAAAAGTGATGTACATAGTTTCGTTATTTAAGTTTAAATGACAATAATCAGATTAGCTTATTTTATTTCTGTTTGTATCATAGCAAAAATAGTCTAAATCATCAAGAAGAAAATTCATAACCCGCCAAGCCGCGCGACTTTACCCCCGGACGCCCTTCCCGGCCCTCCAAGCGACTTGCCCACCCCCGGACGCCCTTCCCGGCCCTCCAGGCGACTTGCCCACCACCGACGACCCGCCCGGCCCTCCAAGCCACTTGCCCACCACGAAAACTTGTTTCCTCCTGGCGTCTTTCAGGCCGGCCACTTAAGTGTTTATGACGGATCATAATGTCCAACAATAGACGGTTTGACTTGTTTTGTTTTTGACGGAAATCTCGTCCACTATACGAGCTAACTTAACTTTTAATAACTAATGGTAGGGGGAAAAGATTACTGTTTAAATTAATCGGCCCATAAATTGGATGTCAATGAGAATGTTGCCTCAGACAGGGTTTTAGGCATAGTGGGGACAACTTGATTCGTCAATTTCTAGACAATTCCAGCCGTCATGAACACTTAGGCGCCGGATTGGGGATTCTCGTTCTGCGGCCATTGGTCCACTCTAAGGCGACCGGTGGCAAGATTTGGCGTGGCACTTGGGGAAACGTCTGGGGAAACGCTTGGGGAAACGTTTGGGCCAGAATTGCTCGGGGCGTAAACTCTGAAGAGTGTCCAGAGACCAGCATTTAAAGCGAAATCGATTTAGGAGTTTAGCTAAGGTCTGGAAAAATGTAGAAATTAGTACTATTGGTTAAATGTAAGTTAATTTTTTGAGCGAAAATCGTCAGGGAGATTTGGTTTGCCCGCAATAAATTCATGTAAGCTTGAAATTAAAGCGAGCATTATTATAACCTAAGACTATATAATTTTAAATTTTACAGATATTAAGTTTTTTTGCTTCATGGAGACATCTATTATCTTATACCTCAATCCTACAATCAGGATAAGTTGCTAGGCTAAAGATGCTTCGTTCCCCAAAAAAGCATGGCTAATCTATTTTAATCGTACCCCAAACTATCAAATAATTTTGCTTTTATGAATTTAATCTGGTATAATCTTTTCGGATACCAATTCGTGCGGTCTTTATTTCTGTCTTAGCGATAAGTTTTAATGGCCGAAAAATACCGGCAAACATCGTGTTCAAGCTAAAATGGATCCTTTTCACCTAATTTTTGTTGGCCCGAATCTTGCCTCTTTGTACATATGGCGCCAGCCAGGTCCCTACGAGTCCCGACCGGTTCCGGCGACGTTTCCCGCAAAAACGCGTCAAGCCAGATTTTAGCGCGTTTACGCCTAAGCACTTTTGAACTTATATTTAAATATTTAATTATATATAAGCTTTACATAATTCTTGACTTGGGAGGATCGTTTTCATGACCAATAACCCCGCCAAGGCCAAGGCGTTCGGAACCAAGTTCCGGCTTGCCTTGCCAATAACGCTATTGGCCGCCATCATCGTTTTCATGGGTTACCCGGCCCTGGCGGCGATCCCCGGGCTTGAGTTTGGCCCGGCGTCAGAGCCGGATGGCGATTATTCCGCGCCTAACGACGTTTTTGTTCATTTCGTCGTCATTTCCTCTGTCATTCCCGCTTTTTCGGTGGCGGATCCTTTGGGCTTGGCCGCCGCCGGTGTCATCATCAAGCTCTCGGCCGTAGATAAGTTGGCCGAGGGCCCCAATGGCACTTTGGTTAACGCCAATTTGGCCACCTATAGCCTCGTGGGCGGCGCCCGGTTTGACTTGGGGGGCGGCGAGGCCGGAACTGGCCGGGGCAATTACGTGACCGTGGATAGCGGGGGGATCGTTGGCCGTGTTGATTCTGGCACTTACCAGGGATCCGTTTACGGCGGCCTCTCTTACGGCGCCGAAACGATCGTGGACGGCAACACCGTGGTTATCAAAGGTACCGTCTATAATAGCGTCTTTGGTGGGGCCGCCGCGGCCGCCGGGGTAACGAAGATATCCGGCAACAAAGTGTTAATCGATGGGGGCACGGTGGACTCCGACGCCTCTTACGCCGGAAAAGTCGTTGGCGGTAGTATTTGCGTCTTTGACGGTAGCGATTGCGTCCCGGCTACCGGGACCGTTTCCGGCAATACCGTGGAGATCGCCTCTGGCAGCGTTCGCGACGCCATTGGCGGTCACCATGGAAACGGGGCCGATGGGGCCGTGGTCGGTGGCGCTTCAGCGGCCGACGGTAACGTCGTCTCCATAAGCGGCGGAACGGTAAAGATGGCCAGCGGCGGTTACGCCAGTGGCACGGCTACCGTGCGTTATAACCAGGTTGGGCTGTCCGGGACCGGAACCGTAACCCAGTCCCTTAAAGGCGGCGACGGCTCAACGGTTCTCGATAACTCCGTCGTCATAACCGGCGGCACCTTGGACGCCTCGAGCGGCCTGGTGAATGTCTTTGGTGGCCTGGGCCAAAACGTAGCCAATAACGAAGTTACGATTACCGAAGGCACGATAAACGCCGGAAGTTTTAACACGCTGATTTTTGGCGGTTATAACGACGGGACGGCCGTTGGGGCGGTGTCCGGCAATAAAATCTCCATAGACGGTTCGGGCGGCAGCCTAGCCTCAAACGGTAAAGTTGTCGTTACCGGCGGCTACAACGATTCCAGCGGCTCGGTTACCGGCAACCGAGTGACGTTAACGGATGTTACCGTTGGCCAAGTCGTGGGCGGGCAAATCGAAACCGCCACCTCGGGCGAAATATCGGGCAATAAAGTCTATCTCACGGGGGTAACCGTGAACACCGGCGTCCCGTCCGACAGTAACGTTTACGGCGGTTTGGGGACGGACGATCACGTTATTTCAGGCAACGTTATCACTTTCGTCGGCGGAACGAACACCATCGAAGGAAACGTATACGGCGGCCTCTCCACGGGAGGTTCTTATGACAAAATTGACGGCAACAAAGTAGTTTTTGAGGGCGGAACTAATACCGTGAAAGGGCTTGTGAGCGCCGGCGGGGAGTTGACGATTATTGACGGGATCAACACCTTGGAAGGGCTTGTGAGCGTCGGCGGGGAGTTGACGATTATTGACGGAACGAACGCCTTCATTGGCCGAGTCGACACTGCCTCCGAAGGCCATGACATTACCATCGCCGGCGGGGAAAACACGTTTCAATCAGATTTGGTTGCCGCCGAGGGGACCATCAGCCTAAAAAATACTGAGGTTATCTTGGACGGAACCAATTCCCTTGCCGCCAAGGACATCGTCATCGACTCCGGCGGCCTGTTAACCTTTGGCCTGAACGCCTACTCGGCTTCGTTAAACCCCACTGGGGCAGTTTTTGTCAAAAACGGCGGTAGCGTCCTTTTCGACGATACCGTCATTGTCCCTCTTAGCGTTACTGGCGATCTAAACGTAGACGACGGCGGCGCGGTTAATTTCGCCTCCGGTACGGGCCATTCCCTGGACGTGGATGGCGCCTTAAACATAAACTCCGGCGGCGCGGTTAATTTCGCCTCCGGTACGGGCCATTCCCTGGACGCGGATGGGGCCGTAAACATAAACTCCGGCGGCAGGGTTATTTTTTCGGCGGACGACTCGACTCTTATAGGCCAGGGACAGATAAACCTCAATTCGGGCGGATCCTTGGTATTTGACTCCGCCAGCCCAATTGCCGCGACCGTTAAGGCCGACGAGCTAATCAGTTTTGGAACGATATCGCTAGGCGCCAATACCTTGAAAATAGCTACGGTCAGCGTCCCGACGGGCAGCCTAGTCTTTGACGACGGCTCGGTCATAGAGGTTGGCGTCGATACATTAACCACAGGTAAAATTGAGGCCGATAGCGGCGACTCCTTAAACGTCGCCTTTAAGGACGGGGCCAAGATAAGATTGGCCCAAGTCGAGGGCGCCCCGGACTATTGGCAAACCTCACGGCCGGTCATCATCGATCCCGGAAGTGGCGGCTCGATTTCTGGACTCGAAAACGTATACTCCGGTTTTAACGATTTATACGAATACTCCGGCCAAATTAGGGTGGCGTCCGACAAAATCACCTACGGGGAGGCAATTAGGCGGGCCAAGTTGACAATATCCCCCAACATAACCGCCGCCACGACCCTCTTGCATAACATCTCCGTGGCCTCTCAGACCAATCCGGACCTGGAGGGGCTAAACGATAGCCTAGTAAAGGCCGTCTCCGCCATCGGATTTAATTTTTCTCCGGAGGTGGGCACGGCGGCCTTTAAGCAATTGATTGGCGAGTCGCTTACCAGCGTGAACTCGGCCGTGGCCACCACCGTCCTGAAGACCCAGTCGTTGGTCTATAACCGCCTCGATCGGGTCAGGGAAGTCCAAATCCCCGGCCCGACCCCGCCATCGGCCGGCGGAGAAGGCGAGCTAAACAGGATCTGGCTCGGGGGTTTTGGGATCTGGGCCCGGGAAGACGACAGCGAATACGTGACCGGCTACGACTACATGGGCGCCGGGGCGGCCTTTGGCTATGACCGCGAGTTTTCCGGATTGCCCGGTCTCCGTTTGGGCATCTCCGGGGCCTACGCCGCCGGCCAAATTGGTAACTACGACGGCCGGACCGTCGTGGATTTGACCACCGTCGGCGTCGGCGCCTACGGAAGCTACCTCTTATCCAACAACGTTTTCTTTGACGTCGGCGTGGCTTACGCCAAGACTGAGAACGCTTATACGACCAACCTTATCGTCGGCGGCCAAGAGAGGGGCGGCTTCAACGTCCATTCTTGGCAATATGCCCTTAGGAGCGGGGTGATCGTCAAAGGCGACTCTTGGCAACTCATCCCCAGCGCCGGGGTAAAATATGTCCACCTCAGGCAAGGCGCCTTCGCCGACACCCTGGACGCCGCCGCGGCCGGCAACACCGTGGGCAACTTCTACCGGGCCAGGGACGACCATCAGGTGGACATCCCGTTGCTGGTGAAGTTCAACGCCACCGTGCAGGTGGATTCGATCACCTATACCCCGGAATTTCGTCTGGGATATACCTTCGCCGTCAAGCGTCTGGACAACGCCATGGACGTCGGCTTCATCGGGGCGACCGAAACCGCCAAGATTTTGGGCACCCGTTCCCGCGGGCATTCCTTCCAGGGCGGGGTCGGGCTCAAGCTTAACACCGGCAGTGGGCTGGACATCTTCGCCAACTATGACGTTGACGCCGCCAAGGGCTTTTATAGTCACAATCTCTCGGCGGGTTTGGGCGTGGAGTTCTAATCTCCCCTGCCCTAATACGCATAAATAACGCGGGAGGCGGGATAGGCTAGCTTGGCCGGTCCCGCCTCTTTGGCGTTTATGGGGGTTTAGCTTGGGCTTTGTTTGAGGTTAACCCCGGGTCCGCCGTCGTCGGTCCGGCCTTTCGACGGTAAAAAACGTCTTGGAGGCCAAGGCGCCAGGCGGGGCTTCCGACCGTGGTAGCTAGCGAGAGCCGGCCACCCTCATGGGACAAAAAAAGCCTAAACCATTTTTCAATCCGATGTATTGTTTGATATAATTCAGTAAAAATTCATGGCTATCCCCCCAAATCCGATAAGAACCAAAAATTTTAAAAAAAATTTTAATGTCACCG
>JAIRNQ010000011.1 GCA_031257955.1 Deltaproteobacteria bacterium
CCCACCCGGCGTGAAGGCCGTTTAGGCTTGGCGGTGAGGCTTTTTTTGGCCCGGGCGCCCACCCGGCGTGACGGCCGTTTCGGCTTGGCGGTGAGGCTTTTTTTGGCCCGGGCGCCCACCCGGCGTGAAGGCCGTTTAGGCTTGGCGGGGAGGGTGTGTTTGGCCCGGGCGCCCTTCCGGCGTGAAGGCCGTTTAGGTTTGGCGGGGAGGGGTTTTTTTGGCCCGGGCGCCCTTCCGGCGTGAAGGCCGTTTAGGCTTGGCGGGGAGGGTTTGTTTGGCCCGGGCGCCCATCCCGTCGGTGGGGGCCTAAAGGGCTTCCGCCGGCGCGGGGCCGATTTGCTTGGCCCGGAAGGCTTTGTTAAACCTCAGGCAGTGGCGGTCCTGGCCGAGCAAGGCCTCGGTGGCCATGATGGCCCCCCTGAGTTCCCGGTTTTCCGGGTCGGTGATGGCCGAGTCCAGGCCGGCGTAAATGGTCAGGGCCATGAAGTTTTGGTTGACGAGCGACCGGAGGGGCATGCCAAAGCTCACGTTGGAATGGCCGCAGGTGACGTGGCAGTTGGGGTATTCTTCCTTGAAGGCTTTGATGGCCTCCAGGGTGACCAGGGCGGCCTTGGTGTCGGTGGAGATGGTCATGACCAGCGGATCGGCGTAGAGGGCCTCATCGTTTAGCCCCCGGTCCCGGCACCTTTGGATAAGGTCCCGCAAAATGGCCATTCTGCCCTCGACCGTGGGAGGTATGCCCCGATCGTCCAGGGCCAGCACGATCAATTCGGTATCGTACTTGACGGCCAAGGGCAGGACCCCATCCAGGCGGTTCTTTTCGCCGGAAAGGCTGTTGACCATGATTTTGGAGGGATTGTAACTTTTTACCTTTTCCAGGCCCGCCGACAGGGCCACCGGGTTGGCGCTGTCTAGGCAGATTATGGCCTCGGGGGCGGCCAGGTGGGTTTGTTCGATCAGCCAAACCAGATCCTCCGGCTCCCTGGCCGGCAAGGTCCCGGCGTTGACGTCCAGGTGGAAGGCCCCGGCCTTGAATTGGTTCCGGGCCAGTTCTTTTATGTAATCGTCGTTGCGGCTGGCGATGGCCTGGGCGACTTTCTTGCGGGTGCCGTTAATTTTCTCGCCGATTATGATCATGCTTTCACCTTTGGGGTAATGGGATATGGGCTTGGGCGGCCAAGCCGCCCGGGCTAAGGCGACCGGGTAAGGGTTAGTCGAGTCTATCGAAATGGGCGACGTTTATCTGTTTTTAATTTTTTGGTTGGTAAAGAAAATGATTGGCTTGTTTTTGGGACGATTGCCCAGAACCGTGAGGGCCGGGGCCGAGGCCGAGGGCCGAAGGCTTGATGGCGCCGGGTGCCGGGGATAAGGGTTTTACAAAAATATACGGAAGTTGGGCGGGAAAATCAAGCTTTGGGTCGGGCCGGCACGGGTCGGGCCGGTTTCAAAGAATCCTGGGCTTTGGGGGTAGCTGGGCCACGGGTGGCCCGGGGAATCCCCGGCGCTACTCGGAAGAGGGGGGCGGGGGAGGGGAGATAGTCTAGTGATTTCGCGGCGTTGATCGTCCTTGACTATCCAAGAGGCTTTGTTTATAATACCAGATGGCGCGTTTTCGGGGAGAAAAGCCACACAAAATCCACCGAGGCGGTTTTGGCTTGTCCATCGGGGCGGCTACCCCATTTTATCCCTTCCCATTCCGCCCAAGCGGCGCCCCTTTTATCCAAGTTCAGTTTACGCGGCGGTTAGAATAGCCATCAATGGTGGCGTTAGCGTTATTGGCGCGACAAGGCTGGTTCCCAAAGAATGCTTACCGACAGAGAAGTCACCGCCACCATCGAGATGCTCAAAAACGAGCACCTCGACGTGAGGGCCATTACGCTGGGACTTTCGCTACTCGACTGCCTCTCCGACGACCTGGCCCGCCTTTCGGCCAAAATTCTCGACAAAATTAGTAGGCACGCCGAAAACCTGGTCCGGGTCTGCGACCGCATCGGCGAGAAGTACGGCATTCCCGTGGTCAACAAAAGGATCGCCGTCTCGCCCGTCAGCGCCCTGGCCGGCCCTTTCGACAAGGCCCAGTTGGTCAAGGTGGCCAAGGTGTTGGACAAGGCCGCCCTGGAGACGGGGGTGGATTTCGTCGGCGGCTTCGGGGCCCTGGTGGAAAAAGGCATGTCCAAGGGCGACGCGGCCTTGATCTCGGCCATCCCCGAAGCCCTGGCCGAGACCCATCGGGTTTGCTCGTCGGTCAACGTGGCTTCCAGCCGGGACGGCATCAACATGGACGCCGTGGCCCTGATGGGACGGATAATCAAGCGGGCCGCCGAGCTTTCCCGGGCCAGCGACGGGCTGGCCTGCGCCAAACTGGTGGTCTTTGCCAACATCCCGCCGGACATGCCTTTCATGGCCGGGGCCTATATGGGCTTGGGCGAACCGGACGCCGTCATTAACGTCGGCGTCTCCGGCCCCGGGGTGGTAAAAAAGGCCATAGACCGGGCCATGGGCCAAAATCCCAAACCCAGTTTCGGGCAGCTTAGCGACGTCATAAAACGGACCGCCTATAAGGTCACCCGGGTGGGGGAGATCATCGGCCGGGAAGTGGCCGCCGAGCTGGGCTTGCCCTTCGGCGTGGTGGATCTCTCGTTGGCCCCGGCCCCCCAGGTCGGCGATTCGGTCGGGGAGATCTTTGGCTCCTTTGGCCTCAAGGCCATAGGCGCTCCTGGTTCCACGGCCCTTTTGGCCCTTTTGAACGACGCCGTAAAAAAAGGCGGGGCCTTCGCCTCCAGCCACGTGGGCGGGCTTTCCGGGGCCTTCATTCCCGTTTCTGAGGATTTGGGCATAGGGGCGGCCGTGGAGGCCGGTTACCTTGGCCTGGAGAAGCTGGAGGCGTTAACCTCGGTTTGCTCGGTCGGCCTCGACATGGTCTCGCTCCCCGGCGACACCAGCGCCGCCACCCTGGCCGCCCTGATCGCCGACGAGATGGCCATCGGGGTCATCAACCACAAAACCACCGCCGCCCGCCTGATCCCGGTGCCCGGAAAGCGGGCCGGGGACACGGTCACCTTCGGGGGGCTTCTGGGATCCTCCACCATCATGGGGGTTCGCGATTACGGCGAGGCCGAGGCCTTCGTGGGCTTGGGCGGCCAGATACCGGCCCCCATCCATAGCCTCAGAAATTGAAGCCGGGCCCCAAAAGCTGGCCCCCCAAAGCTGGCGCGATAGTTGGCCACCAAGCTGGCGCGATAGTTGGCCACCCAAAGCTGGCGCGATAGTTGGCCACCAAGCTGGCGCGATAGTTGGCCCCCCAAAGTTGGCGCGATAGTTGGCCACCCAAAGCTGGCGCGATAGCTGGCCACCCAAAGTTGGCGCGATAGCTGGCCACCCAAAGCTGGCTCGATAGTTGGCCCCAAAGCGGGCCGCCGCGGGCGCCCGAATGGCGGATAGTTTGGTTGGTTTTGTTGGTTAGTTTGGTTTGGTTTGGTTGGTTTGGTGGGCGGAACGGTAACGGTTGGCCCATTTTTGTGTTAACGCCAGGGTTAGATAATCATTAACCCAAATGTCCATGCGTCGTTCGCTTTAGAGGTTTTATGAAATTTCCTTCCGTCCTTGACAAAGGGCCCCTTTCGACTAACTTTTGAGGTCCCAAATGACTTTAGCCAAAACCCAAAAAGACGTGAAAGCCGGTGGGGAGGTTGAGCTCCACTGCCCTAAGTGCCAACGGAAGACCCCCCATAAAATCCTGTCGGTCCAGGCCGACCTGCCCAGGCAAGTGTCATGCATGACTTGCGACACCCGGCACGTCAATAGGCCCGGGCAAACCGACGCTCCCGAGGCCGAGGCGGCCACGGCGACCAAGGCGGCCGGCAAAACGACGGCCAAACCGGCGGCTAAGGATACGGCCGCGAAGGACGCGGCGGCCAAAAAACCGGCCGCGGCCAAGGCTTCCAAGCCGACGGCCACCAAGGGGGCGGCGAAAACGCTTGCCGCCAAGGCCAAGGTGGCGGAGGAGACCGAGGCCGCCGAAGTGACTGGGGAGATCAAAGGGACCGAGGGGACCGAGGGGATCGACGGTACCGAGAGTACCGAAGGGACCGGTGGGACCGAGGGGTTTGACGGGACCGAAGGCGCCGAAGGGCCCGGGGCCGAGGACCCGGGGCCGGAGCCGCCCAGGATACTCCCCAAGGCCAAGGCCAAGGCCCCGGTCGAGCCCAAGACGCCCAAGGAGAGCAAGGAAGCCAAGGAGGCCAAGGAAGCCAAGCGGGCGGCCACGGAGGAGTTGGAACTAAACAAGGCAATATGGCAGGAACTCAAGGCCCGCTTTGGGAACGTAAGTCCCGTACCCTACAATTTGGCCGGCAACTATGGCCTGGATCAGGTTTTGTCCCACGACAAATTTGGCCTGGGCTTCGTGACTAAAGTTATCGAACCGAACAAGATCGAGGTCCATTTCGACGGCTTCGTCAAAACCTTGGTCATGCGGGTGGGAGCTCGTATCGTCTATCATTGATTTTTGGTTCTTGCCCAGTATTCGCGGAAACCGCCTTAGGGCGGTTGCCCCGGTAACGTCTCTCGGGGCCTTCCTCCCGGTCGGCGCCAAAAAAAACCGTTATTTGTAAATCGCAAGGTACACGGACTAAGCCATGCCTCGACAAAAGGCCACCGTCAAAGGCGAAGACGGCCTCGCCAAATTCCCGGTGGTGGATCTGCATACCCACACCATCCAATCGGACGGGGCCCTGGCCCCGGCCGAGTTGTCCCGGCGGGCGGCGGTCAAGGGTTATAAATATCTGGGCCTAAGCGATCACGTCGATCAGTCCAATTTGGAAAGCGTTTTGGTGGCGGCCCTGCGGGCGGCCGAGGCCCTGTCTGGCGAGATTGGCCTGACCCTTCTGGCCGGGGTGGAATTGACCCACGTCCCGCCGCGGCGCATTGGGGCCATGGTGGAACGGGCCCGGGAACTGGGCGCCGATTTCCTGGTCGTCCACGGCGAAAGCCCGGTGGAACCGGTGGCCCCGGGGACCAACCTGGCGGCCATAGAGGCCGGGGTGGACATCTTGGCCCACCCGGGTTTGATCTCCCCGGCCGAGGTGGCCCTGGCCGCCAAGATGGGCGTGTATTTGGAACTTTCCGGGCGGGGCGGGCACGGCTTCGGCAACGGCCTGGTGGCCTCCTTGGCCAGGGCCCATGGGGCCAAGCTGTTGGTCAATTCCGACGCCCACGCCCCCTCCGACTTGATGACGCCCGAATACCAGAGAATGGTCGCCCTGGGCGCCGGACTTTCGGAAAGCGAGTATGGGACTTTGATCGGCCAGGCCTTGACCTTGGCCAAGCGTTTGGCCAAAAAAGGGGGCCGGGCTTGAAAAAGCTCATTGCCGTAAAGCCGACCGCCAAGGTCTTGGCCTTGGCCTTGGCCTGGGCCAAGAAAGGGAGCCGGGCTTGAAAAAGCTCACCGCCGTAAAGCTGGCCATACTGGCCCCGGCCCTGGCCTTTTTGGCCTGGTGGGGCTGGTCCGGCAATTTCTCCGTCAACAGTCCGTCCCTCTTCACCCTCCATGACCAGGAGGCCTTTTACGCCCTGCAAGCCGGCCAAACCTCCTTGGGTTACGCCCATAGGGCCGTCAAGGAGGATCCCCAGTCCGGCCTGACCACCCTCTCGGAAGAGTCCGTCCTCAAAGTCAGCTTCGCCGGCCAGCCCCTCACGCTAAAAACCGTGTCGGAAACGGTCTTCGGCGCCGACGGGCGCCCGGTTTCGGCCGTCTTTAGTCTGCCCTTCGGCAACTTGGGCGGCGAAGCCAGGGCCGTGGTCGAGGGGCAAGAATTGGTCTGCCGGATAACCGTCTCCGGCCAAACCCACGAGGCCCGGGCCGCCCTGCCGCCGGCCGGGCCGGTTTTGGTCTCCGGCGTGGTCCCCTGGCTGGCCCACCAACGCAACGTCCCCATGGGTAGGCCCATTGGCCTTAGCCTTCTGGATCCTTTGTCCATGGAATTTAAGCCGGCGAATCTGATCGTCGAGAACGTGACCGAAATGTCCGACGAGCGGGAGATCTACAAGCTGACCCTGCGGTTCATGGGCGGGGAGAACGCCGAGTGGATCAACTCCGAAGGCCGGCTCATCCGCCAGCTAAACCCCGGCTTGGGCATCGGGCTGAACGTGCTTGGCGAGAGCCAATTCGAGGTGGCCCGGGCCGAGTTGGACAAAGCCATGGCCGAGGAGGCCCCCGTCCCCGACGGCCCACTGGCCGCGCTCATCGGCGGGTTTTTGTCGGGCGAAGGCCTGGACGTACTGGGCCAAGCCCTTTCCCGGGGCGGGCAAGCCAGCCCCTGGACCTTGGTGCCGACCGAAAGTTCGCCCGACCCTGGGACGGGCCAGTCCCAAGGGCCCGTTGGGCCCGAAAAATCTGAGGCGCCAGAGGCGTCTGAAGGGCCTGAAGGGGCCGGCGATTGAAGTCACGGGCCCTGGACCTGACCCGTTTGGCCGAACTGTTTGCGGCCAAAACCGCCACAAACGTTCGTTAGGCACATGATTGTTAGATCGGCCTAAGCCGCCGCCGTTGATCGGCCAGGCTTTGGTCGAGGGGGCGCGATGATTAGAGTAGAACGGGTAAACAAAAATTACCGG
>JAIRNQ010000012.1 GCA_031257955.1 Deltaproteobacteria bacterium
GGGCGTCGCCGGTCACGTTGGTGGTGGTCCGGTAACCCTCCATGGCGTTGATGTCCAGGTTGTTGGAGTCGCCGTTGTACCAGCCCACCCCGATTTCGTAGACGTCGCCGGTCTGGAGGGCAGAACCGTCGGCCACGAACTTTAAGGCGATGCCGTGATCGGAGGCCTTGAGGGTCTGGTCGCCCCCGGAAAGGCGCACGGTTCCGGCGGTTGGGCCGACCTTGGCCGTGGAGTCCCAGCCCTCGTCCTTGTATTCCATCGAGGCCCAAACCAAGGCCTTGTCCGGCTCGGCCAAGTTCTTGGCGATTAGGGCTTCCAAAACGTCGCCGGCGGTCGAGGTCACGGCCCGATCCTCGGTGCAGCTGTAGACCGGGTAGAGCTCCCGGAACTGGTCGTAGGCTTGGCGGTCGTCTTCGGGATCCGGGCAAGGGGGAATGGCTTCAGTGCCCAGGTGGACGACCACGACGTCGTTGTTTTTGTCGTCCTTCTCGTAAGAGATGGTGACCTTCTCCTGATACTTGGCGTACGGGCCATAGAGGGCGGTGTCGGCGGAGGTGGTATAACGAATCCCTATGTTGTTTCCGGCCGATCCGTGATCCAGGGCCTGAAAGATAAGATTGGGGCAGGCCTGGGCGGGCGGCGAGTAATCGAAGTTCACGGCTGCCGTGGCGTAGCCCAATGGGGTGATCCTGGTCCGACCGCCGATCTCGTAGGGTTCCCCGGTTGAAAGGGTCTGGCAGTTCATGGGCGTGACCACCCCTTGGCCGCCTTCGTGATAGTTGGCCAGCGAGGCCGTGGCCAGCTGGCTGGCCTGGGGATGGTTATTGATCAAATTGACTATATCGTCGGCGGTGGTAGTTATTTGGCCGTTTGCGTTAGCTCCAAGCGTTACGCAGATATTCCAGTTCTCGGGCCCTACGGTGATAGTTGGGTCGCTTTGGTAAGGCGGACCCGTGGGGGTTTTGTATTCGAGGCGCAGATCGTCGCCCCAAGTGCCCATGTAGTTGGCCGTCAGGACGATGTCGTTGGCCGCCCCAGGCAGATTGGTGGTCAGCGAGGCATGGCCCAGCTGGGAATTGTAATACAACCCTCCCGTCTGAAACTCGCTGGGGTTAAAGGCCATGGGCGGACCCCAAGTCAAGCCGCCGTCTTGGCTAACCCGGACCATGGCCGCTTGGTCGTAACCCTCGGCAAATTGGAAAGGCTCGCTCGGGAAAACCTTGCCTAACCCAGAATTGCCCTCGGCGACCTTTACCCCGATATATAGATTTTCCGCAACGCTCAGGGCGGTAACGGCGCTTTGGACGTCCAGGGCGTTAGCCGTGATGGCTTCAATGGCCGCCAGGTTATAGGACTTGACGTCATCGTGGTAAGCGGGGGAATTGGGGTCGTTATAGATTCTTTCGTAGGCAGCCGCATAAATGGCGCCGCTAGTGCCTAGGGTTACGGTTATGGCCGAGGTCAGCGGGTCAAAGATTGCCGATGTCGGAGCTGTGGTCGAAGCCGGGTTAGCCAGTTGATAGACTACCGAGTAGGCGTTCCCGTCCTCGCCTTTGGGGGCGCCGGCAACGTTTTCGACGTAAAAAACTAGATCGTTATGTGTTCCCGGTATATCGGTTTCGACGCGGGCCAGGGTATAGGGATCGGTCGCGACAAGTTGCTGGGGTGAGGTTAGGAGATTGGCCGCCCCGGTTGTTGCCCCCGGACCGGATACGGAGGCACTAACCATTGTGCTGGCTTCGGGGCTGGCGGTAATGGCGTCAACGATTTCTTGGGGGGTAGCCTCAATTTTTCCATCAAGTGAGGTTCTGAGGTAGACAGTAATTACGTCCCCATCAACCTCAACCGTGGTCGCATTGTTGAAAGTGATCTTGTCGTTATAGACCACGCGGCCCGTGCCGCCCGAGGTTACAGCCACTGAGAGCTCAGGAGGACCGTTGAGAAGTATTTCGTCGTTGATGGCGGCCTCGATTACGCTGCCGGTGACGATGGCTGAAGAACGTGGCGGTTCTTTCCCATTGGTCTGGAGCAAGACGGTCATGGTCTGGCTGGCGGCGTCGTAACTGGCTGAAGTGGAGTTTGCGGAGTTACCGTAGGCATAGATAACCGTGAACGGGCCCGTTCCGGTAAAGGTATAGGTGAGCTCCGCCGAGGTAGCCGCTGGCCCGGTCGTATTGTCGTTTTCTGGCCCGGCCACGAGCCTTATAGCGGTCCGGTTATATTGTTGGGCGCTGGACTCAATGTTTAAGGTGTAGTTACCGGCCGCGTTTTGTCCGTAAAGTTCCAAGGACGAGAGCTGGGTTTGATCGGCGTAGAGCTTGGAGTCTATGCCTCCCGGCTGTACCACCTCAACCAAAAACTTTTGGCTCTCGGTGGGCAGATCCGGCCTGGGGTTAAAAACCCGACTACCGACGTTTTCCACCCAACCGGTAAAAAGGTCGGAGTTTTCGCAGCCGTCGATAACGTTTTGGGCCATCATTTGTAAGGAGAAAGGCTGGGTTCCGACCTGTTGCCCGGAGAGGAGATAGTTGTCCCCAAATTTGGAGTCGGCGAACTGGATGATGGACTGGAAGAGGGCGTCTATCTCGGTCGCGATGATGTTTCTCTGGTCTTGCGTGTAGGTATCGGTTGCGCCCTGCTCGGCTTTGGTGTAGATCTCGTCGATGGTCGATTTAATCGAACTCATGACGTTTCCGGTATTGGTTAGCCAAGTGTTAGAGTAATTAAGGTTTTCAGTATACTGGCCGATATCGGCAAGAACGGTTCTGGTCCTAAGGACGGCGGCCGCTCCCGATGGGTTGTCGGAGGGTTTGTTTATGGACTTTTCCGAGGCCACTTTATTGGTGAGCTGGGCTATGCGGTAACTTAAGAGATCCAAGTTACTGGTGATGTTGCGGTAGGTGCCCCGCTGGCTGGTCCGGTAGATCATTGTCTTGCCCTCGCGTAAGGTGCCAGCAATTAAGTGGCTTGGTGGCTTGGCCTTGGAGTTTAGTTGGCTTGCCTTAGCGTTTTCAAGTTTGGGGTATCTCGTTTATTGGTTGAAAGCTCTTAGTTACTGCTTTACGTCTCGAACGCGTGTCGTTATCTCATAGCCAATAGCGTCTCCATCATGGTGTCTATGGTCGAGATCATCTTGGCCGAGGCTTGGTACATGTATTGGAACCTGAGGATGTCAGCTAACTCTTCGTCCAGGTTTACTCCGGCTATGGAGTCTTGGCGATCCTGAAGCTGGGAATAAACGCCTTGGGTGAATTCGTAATCGCGGGTTGCCCCTTGGGCCGTGGCCCCAATGTTGGCATAGATGCTGTTAAAGGCCGTGCCCAGGGTGGCCGAGGACTGATGGTAGAAAGAGTAGCGGTTATCCCTTATGTCCGACATATTCAAGGCGTTGGTATTGTCGCCTTCGGCGATGACGCCGTTGGAATCGATATGGCCGGCGTTGATATAATCGCGGTTATCAATCAATAGTTGGTTCACGCCAATGTTAGCGCCATTATTGCCGGTCAGGATGTTGTTAAAGCCAAGAACGGCCAGGGCGCCGGAGCAGTCCCCGGCGTAACCGAACTGTACGCCGTCGTCAGCGATGATCCGTATGGAATCCTTGCCGTGAAGATCGGTTATGGACTCAACCCTTAAACCATTTATTCCTTCACCGAAAGTAGCCCCGATTTGCTTTAGGACGTCTTCAATCTTGTCCTCGGGGTTGACGGTCACCCTGTTAAACTCTGGCTCCTCGCCATCTCTGTAAGTGACTATGGTGAAATAGCCGCTACGGTCAAGAAAGGTCTTGGGCATGGCTTCCACGACCCCCAGGCCGTTTTCTTCGGCCGGGGTGGCCGCGGTGACCAGGGTTCTGGCCTTTACGTCAGAGTTAATGGCCGCCACGATCTCTCCAGCCGTGGTTGTGACGAGGCCGTTTTGGTCGGTAGCTAACCTAATTTGGATGTTTTTGGTGCCGTCTAGGTTGTCATTGACTTGGACGCCGAGGTTTTGGTTGGGGCTTCCGGCGAGGTACTCAACGCTAATCATTTCGCCGGCGTCGCCTTTTTCGACGGCCGTAAAGATAACGTCGTTATTGGTATGTTTAAAGGTCGTCTTGAGCTCGGCAATCTCAAGGCCATAACTTAAGTGGCTACCTTGAGGAGTAGTGTATTTAAGGCTTCTGTCAAGCGTATAAAACTCCCCGGCTTCGTAAGGATATATTGGACCATCAATTACGATCCTTCCGGTGTCGCCTTGGTTCATGACCCCCTCGGCCGATATAAAATCACCAATCTTCCAGCCTGCCGTCCGGGGCGGAAGGTAGTTTATGCCCGATGTTCCGCTTGGAGATTTTTCGGAATTTATGTAGTCGCAAACCTCCCTGGTGGTCACGTTTACGTTTCCATTGGAGTCGCAAGGGAGGTATATGGTAATCTCCCACTTCATGCGGCTGGGGTCGTCGTTAAACTCAATCTTTGAAGTGATTTCTGAAGTAACCGTCTTGGATTTTTCAAAGCGGACCTCAATATTTTCCGGATCGGAATAAACATTATCGTAGGGTTCCTCGGAGACCAAGTGAGGGACCAAGGAACTAATCCGGATATCGTTGTCGTCACCCGGAAAGGCGATTTCTACCGTGGCGAGGTTCGAGATTTTTGTTGTCCCGACGGCTTCGCTAAAGAGGGCTTGCCCGGCACCCTGGGCGTGCTGATTATTGATGTTGAAGATTAGGCCGTCCACGAATGAATCGTATTGCCGGTAATACTCCATGAGCACGTCTTCCCTAAACTCCAAATAACCCCCGATGGCACCCTCAACTATGCTCCCGGATATATCCTCCATCCAGTACTGGTTATGGCTCGTGTGGATGGTTACGTCCCCGGCGCTGTCGGTGTTGGTGGTCAGAGGGTAGGCTTGGATTTTAAGGACAAGCGGTATTCCCATTTTTGAAGTAATTGTCCATTGGCCATCATGGGGATCTTCGTAATACTCGATGTTCATGTATTCGGCCAACTGGCGGGTCAGTTCCTCCCGGGTGTCCCGAAGGTCGTTAGCCTGGCGGTTTAAGGTCGGGTCCTCGTAGACGGTGATCTCTTCGTTTAGGCTTGCAATTTCCGTTAATAGTTTATTGACTTCGACTACCCCGTCGGCGATGCGTTTATTGGTGTCGATCCGAAGCTCGTCCATTTCCATGCGTCTAAGATTTAGCTGAGTGGCCAGGCTTTGGGTGTATTCAATCAGCTCCTCTCGGTAGGGCTTGTTGTTAGCCTCGTCGGCCAGCTGCGAGAAGCTGTTAAAAAAGTCGTTCATGGCTTGGTTTATGCCATTGCCGTTGCTTTCGTTGTAGAAAAGCTCCAGGTTATCCATGGAGCTTTTCATCGTTACGTGGTGGCCAAGCGTTGAGCCGGTCATGATGATGCTTCTGGTCAGAAACTGGTCGTTGTAGCGGATGATGTTATTGGCGTCCACCCCTAAGCCCACCTGACCCCAGGTAGCGTTCCAGCTAGGGAGGGTGGCTAGGTTGATTCTTTGGCGCGAGTAGCCGGGCGTGTTGACGTTGGCGATGTTGTTGCTGGAAACCTCCATGGCCGCCTGAGCCATCCGCATGCCAGTCAAGGCCGTATACATTGACGAGGATATGCCCATACTAGACCTCCTTGGACAGTTTGGTCGGTAAGGCTTTTTTTACTCCCTTGTCCTTCCTGCCGTCTTTGCGGTAGCCGTCGGCCTTGATCTGGTCGGCCCCGGTCAAGACGTTTAGGGAATCGTTTATGAGACCCAGCGAATATTCGATGAAGTGACGGTTGGCCTCGTTCTCCATGGAGATGACGTTCTTGAGCCTGGCCAGTTTGATGGCCCCATCGTTTATGCGGTTATCGAAGGGCTTGGGGCAGAGGGCGGCCACTTCGGCCAGCGTGGGCGTCCGATCGTCGGGCAGGCCCAGCATTAAGCCGGCCTGGCTAACGTTTTCCGTTAGCTTTTCTATGCTGTCTTTGATGCCGATGGCCACGGACTCCTTACTTTGGCTGATCTTGAGTAGCCCGTCGAGGTCAAGGCCCAGAAGGCAATGGCGCTCCTCGTTGAGGAAGTCTATCAACTCCTGATAGCGTTCCAGATGGACGTCAAGTTGGTCGGCTAGGGTTTGGATGAGAGTGATGTCCATGGTGTGGCCTTTTCCTTCCGGACCGGCTCTCCCAATGTTGTGGCGAGTTCCGGCTTCACGGGATTGGGGTTAGTCGATTGTTTCGGCGCCGTAGTCAGCGGCTTGGCCCGCGGCCTCGCTCCCGGTCACGCGCCCGGCCAGTTTATCGGCTTGGCTATCGGCCAGTGTGGAGGCTTGGACGTCAGTTTGGGTGCCGGCTTGGGTGCCAAGTTTCGGGCCAGGCTTGGGCATCTGGCTGGGGGCCAGGCGCTGACGCCAGTTGGGGCCCATAACTTCTGGGTGGTTGGAGAGAACGTCGCCTAAACCTTCCTGGGCAGCCACTTGGTTGACGATGGTTTGCGAAAGACCCAAACCACCGGCCTTAGTCAGGGCAGCGGTGAATGGCTTTTCGGCGATCTCGCTGTAGGTGTCGTTGCCAGCGGTCTTGACGAAGGGAGACTGGCGCATGTTTTTGATCATCTCGGCTATCAGAAAGCCCTCGTATTCTTCGGCCGACTCCTTGATCTGCTTGAGCTTGCTTAGCTTTTGTTCTTCCGAGAGCCCGTTTAATCGCTGGGAGGCGTCGGCCAGTTTGCCGTTATCCAAAGGGCGATAACGCCGCCCATAGGAGCCGGGCGGGAGATCCTCCGAAAGGGTACCAATCTTTCCGGCGTTCGGGTCCCTTAGGCTTATGCCCTGGGGGGTTTCGTTGGATTCGGTAGCCAACTGGCCCCCGCCTTCGGCCCCGACTTGCGACTCGACTTGAGAGCCGCTTTGCGAACCGATAGTCACGCCTTTCTTGAATTCCTCGACCGTGAACACGGCCACGGGCCTGCTTCCGCTCGTCGTTTGAGCCTCGCCTTGGGTCCCGACTTGAGGATCGGCTTGCGAGCCGACTTGCGAGCCGCCTTGCGAACCCCCTTGCGAACCAATGGTCACGCCTTTCTTGAATTCCTCGACCGTGAAGACAGCCACGGGCCTGCTTCCGCTTGTGGCTTGGGGCTTGCCCTTGGGGGCCCTGGCGTGTCCCGAGCGGGGCGAAAGCCCGTCGGCCTTTTGGGCCTCGAAGGCTTCTTTGGGGACCGAGTGGGCCGGTATGCCGAGGGTGGAGACGGTCATGGCCAAGGCCTAGATTATTTCTAGCTCGCCGTGGAGGGCCCCGGCGGCTTGGATGAGCTGAAAGATGGTGATCAAGTCGCGTGGGGTAACCCCGATGGCGTTTAGGGCCTTAACCACGTCGTTTATGTTGGTGGAGCGCTCGATCAGGAGGAGGTTATCGGCCCCTTCCTCGACGTTTACGTCCGTTTCCGGGGTGACCACCGTTTCCCCTTGGGAAAAGGGGTCGGGTTGGCTGACGTTTTGGCCTTCCCGGATCTGGATGGAAAGATTGCCGTGAGCCACGGCCACGGTAGAAAGCTTAACGTTTTCGCCGACCACGACAGACCCGGTGCGTTCGTTGATGATGACTTTACCGATGGAGTCTGGCTCAACGGCCACGTTTTCCAACTCGGCCACCATCACGGCCAAATTTTCCCGGTAGTTCATGGGAACCGACAGTTCGACCGTGGCCGCGTCCATGGGCCTGGCCCCGGCCCCGGGTAGGACCTCGTTAATGGATTCGGCTACCCGGGAGGCGGTGGTGAAGTCGGGCTGGTTTAACTTCACGGTCATGGTTTCCTTGCCCTGCCAGCGGATGGGCACTTCGCGTTCGACCGTCCCGCCCTGGACTATACGGCCAACCGTGGGGTGGTTTCTCTGGACCGTGGCCGCTTGGCCGGTGATGGCGAAACCCCCCACCGACAAAGGTCCTTGGGCGATGGAGTAGATTTGATCGTCCAAGCCCCGAAGGGAGGTCAGGAGAAGGGTCCCGCCCTGGAGGGAAGTGGCGTCTCCCAAAGAGGAGACCAACACGTCAATACGGGTTCCAGGTTTAACGAAGGCCGGCAGATCGGCGGTAACCATGACGGCGGCCACGTTTTTGACCTTCAGGGCCGTGGGGGCCACGGTCACGTCCATGCGTTTAAGCATGTTTGAAAGGCTCTGGCGGGTGAAGCCGGTCTGATCCTTATCGCCAGTGCCGTTTAGCCCCACCACCAGCCCATAGCCGGTAATCTGGTTAACCCTGACCCCCTCGAAGGTGGCCAGTTCCTTGAGCCTGATGGCCGAGGCTGGATCGGTAACCCCCATGGTCAAAAGCCAAACAGCCGCCGCGGCCACGAAAGGCCCATAGGTTAAGGCGTTTATGATTCGTTTAAAACCCATCCGTTGGTACCTTTGTTTATCGGCTAGCCTTTCGCCGGCTTAGTTAATGGCTTCCGTTTCGGCGGAATTGTCCTGGCCGTTCTTGCCTCGGTCGCAAGTGATCTCGCTATAGTTGGCGGGATCTTGGATGGCGGCTTCCTTTGTCGGGCCGGTCACGAACTGAAGAAGTATCAAGGTTAACACGAACAATAGTATGAGTTTGAAGCCGGGGATGACCACGACCTGGGGTTTGGGATTATTCTTCATCGACGTTTCCTAGCAAGAGATCCGCCCCGGCCAAGGGGCCGGGGTCGGGATCGGGGTTGATAAGTTTATATATTTTTGTTTTTACGTTTTTGGTTAAGTCAATCCTTTGCCTATGCTTGTTTGGATTGACCTGGCCATTAGAATGGCCAAATCTTGTCCAGGGCCCGGGTCAGCCAGCCTTCGCGCTGCTTGCTGCTGACGTCGCCCTTACCGGTATATTCTATCCTGGCGTCGGCCAAGTAGGTAGACAAAATCGAGTTGTCGGTGGCCACGTCCGCCGGCCTGATGACTCCCTGGACGGTGATGTACTGTTTTTCGTTGTTAACCATTATTTCTTGGGAGCCCCTGACCACCAAATTGTCGTTCGGGAGGACCTGAATGATGCGGGCGGAAATCTTGGCCGTGATGTTTTCGTTTCTGGCCGTTGTCCCGTTGGCCGAGAACTGGCTGGTGGAACTGCCGCCGACGCCTTTGGTCAAATCCAGACCCAAGGGGGTAGGGAGTTTACCGGGGGCTTCCAGGCCAAAGAGGGAGTTAACCGAAGCGTCAAGGGAGCTTGAGCGCCCGGTGGAGGTGTTGGCCTGTTTGGTGGCGCGGCTGGTCTCAACGATATTGATGGTGATGATGTCGCCAACCCGCCTGGCTTTTACGTCGGCGAAAAAATCGGGCCGGGAATCTTCGCTAAACAGCGAGCCCTCGGTCTTTAATGCCGGGTTGGGGTAAGCTTCGACGGGTGGGTTTAGCAGGGCCGCCTCTTGGTTGTTTAGCGTCGAAGGCTGGTTGAGTTTGGGGCCGCAACCGGCGGCCAGGGCCAGCGCCGCTAGCGTTAATATGGCCAATATCGCCCTTTGGTGTTTCATCTGTCTCTCCTTCGATATGGGGTCAAGTTTTGGGGCCCGCTCTCTCGATGATCCGGTCGATTGCGGCGACCGCTGTCGTCCGGGATTATCCTTTGCAATCGTTGTGCCAATCTTTGGGTTCCGGTTTGGCTTAAGTTCCCTAGAGGCTTTAGGTTTAAGCTTTTTCCGGGTCGGAAAATTTTTCCGCCCTTACGTGGCACCCGATGGGAGGATAATAATTAAAGCCTAGGCCGTTAGCCATTTTGGTTCTATTTGGGCGTAAACCTATGGTCTTGGCACGGGGGTTGCGATAGTGGCTTGCCGGGAATTCCTTTTCCGCGTTTTCGTGGGCGTCCCGATTAGAGGAAACCAATGACGAGCATGTTAACCATAAACGCCGTAACCATAGAGCGAACCGAAATAACCGTCCCCGCGGAGAACTTCGAGGTTGGGTATAACGATAATTTCGAGTCTCTGTTGGAGCGGTCGAGGCGAAACCGGGAGGCGGCGGGCGAAGAGCTGGCCAGAAACAGGGAAGAGCTTAAGGAAGCCAGAAGGCAATTGGAAGAGGGCCTCAGGACCAAGCGCGAGGATCTGGACGCCGAGCTTAAGAAAGCCAGCGCCGAGTATCAGGAGTACCTAAAGGAGTTGGAAAAGACGGAGCGGGGCGAGAAAGCCGCCGAGGCCGAAGCGGCCAAGGCCGAAAGTTTCGGGGCGGAACGGGTCCACAAGAGAACGGCCCTGGCCGCCGTGGTCTTGGCCGGAACGGGCCTCCCGGGCGGCTTCAAAAACCAGGTCGGGACCAGCCTCATGGCCAGCGGAAAGAAAGAGGACGCCCTGAACGGTTACCTTCTGACCGGCGGCGGCCGGCCAACGTCTTTTCTAAAGGGCACTTTGGAGCGGCTGGGGTCATTGGGCCAGAGCTGGAAGCTGGACAAGGACGCCCTTCCGGAGCTGGGAAATCTT
>JAIRNQ010000019.1 GCA_031257955.1 Deltaproteobacteria bacterium
AATGGTCGGCGGACTAAAATACCGCCGGCCCAAAACACGCCTACCCAAAATCGGATAGCCTTCAAACTTGCTCCGACAATAGATTCGATGGCTCAAGGCTTCTGGACCCCGTTAATGAATTGGCTGGATGGGTTAGGCCTTTCTGACGGCTTGGTCCATGGCCTCCGAGGCGGTAACCACCAGGGCTTGGGTGAGGTTAACCCCCCAGAATCTCCCCGGGTCGGTCAGCTCCATGTGGTCGCCGTTTAGCCTTACCAGGCCGGCCCTGTGCCAGTTGTCGGCGAGAAGGGCGATGGGTTCGGGGTTAACCCCCTCGGTCCCGGTCAGTCGCTTTATGTTTAGGTAACCCATCTCCATCTGGCCGACGATGAAGCTTTGGAGGGATTCCCGGCCAGTGGGCTTGGTCAGGAAGTCGGGGCCAAAGCGTCGGTTTTGGGACATTTCTAAATAGGCCGGGACGTCGGGACGCCGGTAGGTGGCGTGGCCGTCAATGAAGCCGCCGGCCCCGGCCCCAAAGGCAAGGCAGTTCTTGCGGGTCTTGGCCCAGGGGTTATAGACGTTCCTTTCCCTGGTGTCCCGGGCGTAGTGGCTAAGCGATAAGCGTCGCCATTTAAGGCTGTCCATAAACTCTGCCGCCTTGAGGTAGAACTCGGCTTGCTCGGCCAAGTTGGCCGGGGCCTTTATTCGCCCGGACTTTACGGCTTTTTCCAGTTCCCCGCCCCTAAAGACGTTAAGCTGGTAAGTGTCCAGGCCATCGACGCCCATTTCGTCGGCCGTTTTTAGATCCTCCAGGAAGGCGGATACGCTTTGGCCAGGGAGGCCGTAGATCAAGTCGATTATCACCGGGGCCATCCGGCGTTCGATAAGGTTGGCCAGGTAGGCCATGGCCTTGGCCCGATCGCCGTGGCGGCCCAGGGATTTCCGGATCTCTGTGTCAAAGCTCTGGACGCCAAGGGAGAAGCGGTTAAAGCCGGCCCCCAAAAAACCCGAGACGTTTTCCGGGCTCAGATCCGAGACCCGGCCCTCCAAGGTCATCTCCAGGTCGTTGGCCAAGTTAAAGTTCTTTTGGATGGCCGAGGTCAGGCGGGCCAGCAGCTGGGGGGCCACGATGGTGGGCGTCCCCCCGCCAAAATAAACCGTCCGGACCGGACCGGGCTTCTCGGCGAAAGTCGTCCCCAGGCTTTCGATTTCCTTTTCCATAGCCGAGACGTATCGGCCAATCAATTCGTTGTCGGGCTTTTGTCCCACGAAGCCGCAATAGAGACAGCGGTTTTGGCAAAAGGGTATGTGTAGGTACAAACCCAGCGGTCCCGGCTTAATATCGCCCAGAACCCGGCCGTAAGCCTCCAGGGCCTCCTCGCCCAGCAGGGTCTCGCCGGTGGTCCCGGCGTGGACGGTGAACTTCTCGGCGAAGGCCAAACCTGGCCCGACCCCGATCCTGGCCAAAAACCGTTCCGGCCCGGAACTTCCCGAGCCGCCACCCGTTTGGCCAAAGCTAAATTCCATCGGTTTGGGATTTGGGCCCTCAGCCCCCACCTCGGTCGCCCGCCCATCCGCCGTCGCCTCGGGGGTCACCCCGGACAACGCTTCGGTTGCCGGCACCAAAGCCGCGGCCTCGGTCACTCCGGCCGCCGCCACCACGGTTATGGGCTCTTCCATCTCGGCCTTTAGGGCCTCTTCCGTAATCATCTCTTTCCTTACGCCTTTCGCCGGCCAAGGTGACCTGGCCTAAAGTACTCGTTTTAAGGTTAGGCTCAGTTGGCGCCGATATTTTAGGCTAAATTAAACTTTGATCGACCGTAAAAACCCCTAAACTCGCTTGAGGGTTAAAATATTAGCATTTAATTCCAAGCTGTTATTGAACTTCGCTAGCCAAAAACAGGGGTTTTTACGCCTTGATCAAACGTTAAAAGAGTTTAGCGCCATTATGGCGAAATAGGGCGCGGACGCGCGGCCATCATAAATTAACCCATAGGCCATGGGCCTTGTCCACGCCCTTGTCAGTCGCGGCATGTCCACCGACGACCTTGTCAGTCGCGGCTTGTCCAAAGTCCTTATCCGGCGGGCCATTTTTGCGGTCCTTGCCGGCCGACCCTGACGGTAGGCCTTCTCGGCCAGTTTTGATGGCCGGCGGGTAATCGCGATCATTGTCTTTGGGTAACCGTAGGGGAATTATTCTAGCGTTTAGGGGAAACCGTCCGGGGATAAACCATTTTACCTGAGCTTAAAAGCGATTGGTACCACAAGGGAATCGGGGGCGCCGGCTTTGCCCCGCCAGCGGGCCTTAACCTTTTCCATGGTCTTCAAAGCGGCTTGGCCCAAAATGGGGTCGTGACCGCCGGTTACCAAGGATATGCCGGTAATGTCGCCCACGCCGTTAAAACTGACTTTGACTTTGACCGTTCCGGTGATGTTGTCGCGCTTGGCCTCATTTGGGTAAAACTTGCTTTTCTCAACCAGTCTGAGGAAATCGGAGACGAATCTCTTGCTTTCGTTTGGCGCGGGTTTGGGGCCCGGCGTGGCGGCCGGGACCGCCGCCTCCGTTACCTTCGGCGTCTCAGGCCTTGGCGCGGCTTGGGCCTTGGGTTTGGCCTTTTGTTTCGGAGGCGGCGGTTTTTTCGCCTGGACCGGATCCGGCGCCCGCTCTGGCTCGGGCGGCGGATCTGGGTCGGGGATGGGCACCGGTTCCGGTATCGGTTCCGGTTCGGTGACCTCTTCAAAAACGGGCGGAGCGGGCACAGCGACCGGCACGGGCTCGGGCGGCTCTTCCCATAGCTCCATCATTATGGGCGGGCTCTCTGGGGCCTGCTGGGCCGCCTGGGGGCCAAAGACGGAAGGGTGGGTAAATAACCAACCGGCCAAGACCAGGGCTAAGGCGAAGCCGGCCAGGTTACCGATCTTGGAGGCCTGGAGGTACCGGTCGCCGTGCTGATACTGGACGGTACCGCTAAAATGGCCGTATTGGACTAAGCCGGACAAGTTTCGATTCCACCCGCGATGGTTACCTTCCAACGGCCATCCCCTCATGGGTGCGGCCAAGCTCTCTTGGTCCTGTTGCCGGGGCCCCAAACAATCGGGACTTTAGCCAAAGAGGCCGTTAAGCCTTACGGACCCTCAGCCCGGGCAGCCACCGAGCCCGTCCCGTCCGGTCCACTGGCCGCGGCGCCCACCGGTCCGGGGCCAAGCCCTTCTCCAAGGTCAGCGCCCGATCCGGCCTCCGGGCCAGGGGCGTCGACTTTGGCGTTGGCGTTAATCATGAACCGCTCCCGCTTTTGCCCCTTGGCTTCGTCCAGCACGGCCAGAAAGGCCCCGAAGGGAGCGTCCCTGTCAACGTTAAAATAAATGGGGAACTGGGCCGGATGGGCGGCTATTATTTCCTTAAGCCCGGCTTCGTCTATGGCCACCCGCCCGTGGTAGATCTTGCCTTCCGAGTCCACGCTGATGGTTAGCGACTTCTCGTCCGGCTTGGCCCCTTCGGTGTTTTTGGCCTCCGACAGCCTCACGTCCATGGCCGGTACGGCGAAGGTGGCCGCCAGGATAAAGAAGGCCAGGAGCAGGAAGACCACGTCGATGAGCGAGGTCATGTCCAAGCTATCGTCTTCCGACCAGGGATCGGACAGGGGAGAATCAAGATTCATCGGCGACTCCCAAGGCCGTTAAGGTTCCCCAGGCCAAACCCTGGGGCATGTCCTGGGACGTAAAGGCCGTCCGGGCCCACTACGGTCGCCCGGGCCGGGGTCCCCTGGGGGACCGGCCAGACCGCTTGGGGCCGTCCTTCGATTGGGGCGACAAAACCCCTAACCCACAGCCGCTTTGCCGGCCGGCTCATCCATGGCCTTACCCATAAGGGCCTCGGTATTTTTGGGCTCAAATTTGTGGTTGGCTTCGGGCCGGGAGTCCAGGAACCGGTAGCCGTATTCGATGGCCGCCAAGTGGAAGCCCTTAAGTTTTAGCCGAAACAAGTAGCAGGCGATCAAAGCCGGGATGGCCAGGGTCAAGCCCATTATGGTGGTCAGGATGGCTTCCCAAATACCGGCGGCCAATATGGTTGAGGTGTTCAGCGTCGTGGAAACCGACAGGGCCCTAAAGACTCCCGAGAGCCCCAAAAGGGTTCCCAAGAGGCCCAGCATGGGCGATATCAGGGCGATGATCCTTAAAACGGAAAGATCCCTCTGTGTCCGAGAAAAGTGAAGATGGAACAAATAGGCCACTTCCGCCTTCAGATCGTTGGAATGTCGGCCATGGGTCTTTAGCACGTCCCCGATAATGCCAATCACGGCGTTTTTGGCGTAACGGCGCAGCAAAGAGTCCATGGCGCCCGTCGCTTGCGACATACTGGCCGCCGCTTTCTTAAAGTCCCTACCGGTCAGAAACAAATAGATCCAGTTTTTTAAAATAAGGACTACGGCCATAACGGCCAGAAAGGTCAAAGCCACGCCGGCTGGGCCGATCATTCCATATACCCGATAAATCGAATGGCCGCTTTCCATGGGTTTCCTGGGGACGCGACGGTCCCATTATGAGGTGGCTACTCCAAGCCAAAAGAGTCCGCCTGACTATCTTGGCCAACTAATTTCCTTGGTGAGGGTGCCCGATCGAATTGGGCGAAAGATAGGCAAACGGATCCAAGGCATTGAAATCAAATGACAAACTGGGTTTAATTCTCATGCGCAAATTAGAATAATACAGTCGCGAATGGATGTCAAGTAAAAAAACCGATTTTTATATCTGTTAAGCTATGTTATTTAGTCCATTATAAATTTTATGCCAATAAATTAATTTGTTGACAATTTATTGCTATACCTTGTGTCAAATAATTACATTACCCTACACATGTTTTGTCAATAAATTCTTTCTTAATTTTTTGACGAATTCTTTTCTTTGCGAACTGGGCAAAATTGCCAATTTTTTCCTGAAACCTTCCGCCTATCGCCTCTTAGGCGCTTATTCGACCGCCCGTTCTTGCTACCGGCATCAAGCTTCCAAAGCGCCATAACCCCCGGAGGCTCGCCCCGGCTTCTCGGCCTCTTGGTTCCCGGCCATCAGACCCCCGACGTTAGCGCCTTCGGTTAACGGAATACGGGAATACTTGATATTTGGCGATAAGCTTGGTACTAATGGTACTCACCGCAAACCCAAAGCGATGGCCATAAGCCCACAAGCCGGGTCTTCCGGGGCGCCAAACGCTACTTTTTTCCTAAACAAGGTAACCAAAGTGCCAGCCAAGCCGCCAACAATGCCGCCCACAAAGGCGCCAACCAGCGGACCGGGGACCGCGTCCCGTCCCGGAACCTTTGGGGCCAAAGCCATTGTCTGGGCAGTCGCCCTGATGGTCATGGCCGTGGTCGGCCTCTCCCTCGGCGGGAATTTGGGCCCCGGATCGGCCAAGGCCTTAGCCCAGGGGGCTGGCCTCAAGCCCGGGAATACGGCCACCTTTTGGGATTCGACCACGGCACCGGAAGGCGGCCCGACCAAGCCCTCAGCCCTTGTTTCAAGTGGCCAACGGTTTAGGATTTCCGGCTGGCCGCCTTTGGGAAAGGAAGGCAACCCGGTAAGACAAATCGCCGGCGAGAACGCCATAAAGGCCCAAAACTCGAGGAACGCTCCCCAGCCCGCCGGAGCGCGCAAGGATACGGTCGGACGCCTCACCGCTTTTCAGCAACAATTCTTGCGGGTCGATAACTTTACGTCGTATTTCGCCTTGATTTTTGCGGCTATGTTCAGTTATTACTTTCTTGTGGAGTTTAAGATTGGGTTTACGATACCTAGAATCGGTAATGTACTAACTCTTATCCTATTGTTTTACTTCACGTTTAATGATTTTAAATGCGATATATATAAATATCTGCATTTATATCTTATTCCACCGGCTCTTTATTGTATTAACATAACTATAAATAGAATGAAATATGTTATAATGCCCATCGCAATATTACTGTTAGCCATTATTTATACTTATGAATTTGAAATTCCACTAATAATCTGCTCGCTATTTATCGTTATCAATATCTTTTACATCATAAAATTTCTTGTTAAACATAAAAAACATCCAAAATTTGCCCCCTATCTCAGACAAATGATTACCTTAGTCGTAATAGCCATTAGCGGCTACATCGTTTCCCTTCATCTAAGTAAACAAATGTATTTTAAAGCCTATAAATTCATGACTTCATGGTTTTGATTTTCCCCTAAATCCACTCCCCAATTCTCGACCGCCCAGTCAGCCCTTGGCCTTTTGCCCACTCTGGCCGGTTTAGCCCACGATCCGACTCCCAGTGCGCTTTTATCCCCTATAAGTCCCCTTAGCCTCAAAGCCAACCTTATCCCCATGAGATTTTATCCCCTATAAGTCCCCTTCGCCTCAAAGCCAACCTTATCACCATGAGATTTTATCCCCTATAAGTCCCATTCACGTCAAAGTCTACCTTATCCCATTGAGATTTTATCCCCTTTTAGTCCTAGTCGACTTAAAGTCTACCATATACCAATGAGATTTTATCACTTTTAAGTCCCTTCGACTTAAAGCTAACCTTCTCTCCTTGAGATTTTATTCCCTTTTAAATCACTTTACCTAAAAGACTACCCTATCCAGGTGAGATTTTATCCCCTTTTAAGTCCTTTTACCTTAAAACCTACCTTATCCCCGTTAGATTTTATCCCCTTTAAGTCCCTTTCGCTTTAAAGCCTTCAATCTCCCGGTGAGATTTTATCTCCTTTAAATCCCCTTCGCCTTAAAACCTACCTTATACTTTCCCAGTTTGCCCCTGACGACCAAGCCGGTCGCGGCGTTGCCATCGCCGCCCTGGCCGCGGAGTTAAACACGGCAACCCTGGGCAGGTCTTTCGGTCCGTGTCTGAACCGTTTTCGTTCCGCCGACCTGGCCCCGCCGGCTGGCCAACCCAGGAAATGGGTCCACGGCTTATAAACCTTTGGGCGGTAACGCGAACCGTGGGAGAAGTCGGGGAGCTTTTCCCGGAGCTGGGAGTTTATGGCGATTTTTGGGCCGTAAAATAGCGCCAGTTTGATATCGTGTTGATTTTTTTTGGTAATTTAAAATCTATAATTTTGTTGGTTAGGTTTTTAACTTCTCTCGAAGGGTGACTATTCTCGACAAGTCGCCTGGGCTTGAAAATATGCGGTTGGAACTGACCATTAGGGAATTTTGGATTGGATAATCTAAAGTATTTAGTAGTGAAATTGTCTTATCATTACTTATTTAAGATATAATTAAATTTTATATAAGTATAGTATAATAAACATTGGACAAAAAAATTCAAAATTATAAAAAAAATTGATCTAAGACAAAAATAATGGTAAAAATATAGTCCCGCCCTTGTCGCAAGAGGATTTAGCCAAAATTAAGACTTGGAAAGGCTCTAAGCCGCAATTTGGTTATTGATTATTTTGATTAACTTCGAGGATTATTTATGGCAAAGAAGGAATTGACCGATAAGAAATTGGATTCGGACCTAGTATCCGAATTTTAATCGCCTAGACGCTGGTCTCATTTATCTTAGTGAGTGCTTACAAACAATAAAAAGTCAAGGCGTATTTAGTTAAAATTAATAAAAGTTTCTTGCAAGCAGCTAAAATATATTTTTAGTGACTAATTTAAAAGTAAAGAAATTTTTGGCTACTAAGTCGGCTATGAGCGTTTAAAAAACCGTCAAAGTTAGCTAACGACTTGGCTGAACGAAGTTACGGGTTTGGCGAGACAAGTTAACCGGTGCCGCCCGCGGCCTCGTTGGCCGCGTTCAACTTTTCGAGGTCTCCCTTGGCGGGTGGCCATTTTGACTCATTCGTTCCCAGGCGGGCCATAAGCGGTCAGCCAGTATTCAACTTGGTCAAACCAAGGGAAAGGAGACTAACAAATGAACGTTTATTTACGGATTTCGGCCGTACTGGCCCTGGCGTTGGCTTTCGCTTTTTCTGCCGTTCCCGCCGCCAAGGCCGCCGGGGTTTACCTGGAGCCAAAAATAGGCTACTCCAACCAGCGGGTCGATCGCCACATGGTCACGAACAGGGATCTAGACGATGGTGTCTACAGATTGAGCGCCAGAGAACTTGACATGGGCCAATACTCCCACGGTAGCGTTGCCGGTGGAATAGCCATAGGTTACAACTTCATGCCTTCCTTTAGCGTTCCTATCAGGTTAGATCTAGAGTATATCGCCCGCGGGTACAATACCGTCAACGCGAGGCATGGGTTGGACATCACCTTAACGGAAATAGCCAACGGCACTGCCACGAACCAAAGGGTGAACATCATTGAGAACGGGGAGATTGGCGTTCACACCGTCTTAGCCAACCTGTATTTTGACATCCATAATTCAAGCCAATTCACGCCTTTCATTGGCGTGAGCCTTGGTATTGCCGCCCTCCACATCGAGATGACCAACAGCTCGATTGAAGGCTTCACCCCTCCCGAGAGCTTTACCTACGGGACGGCCAATTTCGCCTGGGGCGTGGGCGCCGGCGTAAACTACGCCTTTGACAACCAATGGTCGTTCGACATTGGTTACCGCTACGTGGACGCCGGTGACAACTCCCTGACCGAGGGTATGCTTGAGGTCGATCTCGAGACTAAAATCGCCATTCACGACGTCTTGGCCGGCGTGAGGTATACCTTCTAAATCTGGCTTACGGCTTCCAAGAAAAAACCACCCCCGAGGCGACGTTTCGCCCCGGGGGTTTTTGTTTAGGCGGAGACAGATCTGGGAGAGGCCAGAGTTCGGACAAAAGATATGGTTAAGGATTATACATGGGACAAATTTAGTATCATATTACAATATAAATGTTTTCTAGGGGGTTACCTATTGCCGGCATCGCAGAAAACTCTTTCGTGTTCCCTGATATAACCCTCAGGCACTAATTATCAATAGTTATCTAACCTCTGGACACCAATGTGGGGTTTCCGCGAACGCATCACCTATTGCCGGTAAGTTTGCTTACCTTATGGCAATGGATGAACCTACCGTTTGGAAAAGTAACGGTGATAAAAAAGAGTATTTTAGCAGATTAATCTATCTATAGGGTACATATAAAGTATCTTTTAACCTAAATAACTAATTTTTATTTGCGCTTAAGGTTATAGATTACATTCAAATATAAATTTAAATGTG
>JAIRNQ010000039.1 GCA_031257955.1 Deltaproteobacteria bacterium
CCGATAAAATACCTTGCCCCTAACCCCAGCTCCCGCCTGTCCGCCACCGGTACCCACACCGGCCCGCCCGCCGAGTCCCTCGGCTTTGGCCTTTGTCATCCGGCCTTTTGTGGGGGCCCATTTTAGGGGGCCCAGAAATTGTCCGGGCCAGAGCTAACGAACCGGGGCTAACGGGCCAGGGTTAAAGGGTTATGGCCAATGGCAATCGGCTATGGGTAAAGGGCCTGGGGTCAAGGTTTAGCGCAGGCTTTTAAGGATTTCCACCGCCTTGGCCACCAAGTGGGGCAAGGGCTCGCTTTGGAAGCCGGCCAGGATGACCTTCTCCTGGGAGAGGGGGATAAAGATCTTGGCCACGTCGGCGCCCATGACCGCCTCGGCGATGGCCGGGGAAATCTCCCCCATCATGGAATTGGCCCAGCCCACGGCCATGGGGGCGACCAGGGCGTCAACCTTGGCCAGGCAGACCTTTATGGCGTTCTCGCCGGTGGCACCGCGGTTGGCCCGGGCCCGCATCATGGTCTCGGTGGCCGTGGAGTTGGCCCCGAGGGCCCAGATTTCCAGCGATTCCTGAAACTCCCGCCGGATCTCCTTGATTACCGCCGCCCCTATGCCACCGCCCTGGCCGTCGAGGACGGCCACGATGGGGGCGGTTTTGTTAAACCTAAGCGTCATGTCTTACCCGATCAGTCCCGCACGGTTTTTTCCAGCTTGGGAAAAGTCTCGGGTTTGCGGCGGTCGACGTATTTTTCCTCGCCCGGTCGCCGGGTTTTGTTCTCGAAAATACCGTCGTCCACCCGGACCAGTTTGGTAAAGCCTTTGTCCCGGAGCTCGCAGTCGAATTGGCGTTTTTTGACGGTCGGCGCCCCCATTATCCGGTCCACCGGCGTCCCGCACCAGGGGCAGACCGTAAGGGGCAGATCCCTGGTCGGCTGGTCGATTTCAAACTCTGGGTAGCGTTCGCAGTCTGGGCTCTCGAACCTATGGGCGTAAGAATAAAAGGGCATGTCGTCAATCCTGGCCTGGGGTGCCCCTATACAAAGGGCTCTGGCCGCCAAAACGTCGCCCGGCGGCTGGGCGTCGGCTTTCAGGGACGGAAAAGGCGCAATCAGGCGTAGTCCGTTCACGAATCAATTCCATGTTAACACAAAAATCGTCAAAATATGAACCCCGTTTCCCCGTTTCCCCTATTTCCACGTTACCCGGGGCCCGGCCGTCCAGGGGGCTTGGCCTCCGTCACCCAGCGGCTTTCCCGCGGGGGCGTCACCGGGGGTCGCCCCCAGCGGCGTCACCGGGTCGCCACCGGCCCTGGCCTGGGCGGCCTTGGCCAGCTTCGTTTCCTTCCGGGCTTTTGGCCAACCGGGCTCTCGGCTTTATTGGACTCATTCGACTTTGATCGGAAAGTGGCATGTTTTTGTTCATGAAAACGATCTTAGCTTGCGGACCTAAATGGCTTACGAAATTGTTTAAAAATAACATACGTATTGCCCTAAGCGCAAATTTTATGATAAAAATAAATTCCAATCGAGCCGAAAAATTATATAAATAGATAGGTGATACTTGAACATTTCTAAAAGTTGTAATAACGCGCGCCCTTAAATTATTTGTCGGGTTATATTTTGGTTTAGGGCTAAACCAAGGGGGCCAAAAACCCAACTTGCTAAAAGCCTGAGGCCTGAGGGAAGCGGGTTACGGGTTAGAACTACGGCAAGTCTTTCGCCCCATTGGGTCGCCCGCCGTTCCCGCGGGCGGCCAAGGCCTGGGGCCCCGGCCCTGAAACAAGAGGACATTGGTGTCGTGGGCCGCGGCGGCAGTTTTCCTTTAAAAGCCCGCCCACCAAAGGGATAGCGGAGGGTTGATATCCCAAACCCATCTGTCGTTTTTCGCCTGAAGCCCGATATCTGGACCCTTAAGCCCCCCTGGACATTACCGCATCCCTTGATGACCCCATCAAGGGAGTTCATATTAGAAAAAATCATTCGCTTATCTTTAGAAATCCTGTTATAATACAAAGTTGTTAGTATTTACGGCTGGGAGTCGCGCGTATTGTCGCCGCTTTCGGGGAGGGTATCATGGAATTGAAACGGCGTGTTTTCCCGCTAGGCACGAGCGACTTTAAAGACATTAGAGTCGAGGGGCTAAAATATGTGGATAAAACCATGTATATACCTTTGCTTAGTAGATATGGCAAGGTACTTTTATTCACTAGGCCCAGGCGCTTTGGTAAGTCCCTGGCCATATCCACCCTGGACTCTTTCTACTCGGGAGACAAAGAATTGTTCAAAGGGCTGGCCGTCGAGGAAATCATGAACTCCCCCGAATTCGACCCACGCCCGGTCATCCGCCTGCTCATGAGCCGGCCCAGTGGGGCCGTCAGTAAAGGGGACTTGAAAAATAAAATCATTTCTGAACTAACTGAAAACGCCGAGCGCCATAAGGTCACGCCGCATGGGGTTGATGCGGCAGGTACGTTAATTAACCTGATTAAGGATGTCAGTGAGGCTAATTCCAATAAAAAAGTAGTCCTATTGGTTGACGAGTATGACGCCCCGGTCATAAAGGTGATCCAGGATCCTGCCTTGTCAAAGATTGAGGGGTTGCTTAGAGCCACTCGCTCAGTCATGTCAAATTTTTATAGTAAAATTAAAGATTTGGATCGCTACCTTGATTTCGTCTTCATCACCGGGATCACTAAATATACCCAAACGAGTATTTATTCTGGCTTCAACAATTTGCGTGACATTTCCCTTAAGCCTGAGTTCGCGCCCTTCGCCGGGTTCACCCAGGAGGAACTTGAAAATAATTTTAGGCCTTTCATCAGACGGACGGCGGACAAATTAAAGCTTAGCGAGGCTGAGTTGCTCGCGAAGATTCAAGGCCATTATTACGGCTTTTCCTTTGACGGCGAAACTAGACTTTATAACTCCGAGGCCATACTTCATTTTTTTCAAGACATGGAATTCAATGGCTATTGGGCGGAGTCAGGTTCCAACGCCGTCATAAGGGAGATAATAAAGGACAAACACTTAACGGTAGAACAGTTCAGCGGTCTTAAAGTCTCCCCGGGGTTCATCCACAATCCAGGGGAAATCGACGAAACCCCGCCAGAGGGGTTTCTTTACCAAGCTGGCTATCTCACCCCGCGCAAAGACCCCGATTCCGAGTCTTCCCACTTTTTGGATTATCCCAACTTTGAGGTCCGCTCGTCCATGGCGAGACTGTTTATGGACATTGTTTTCGGTTCGGAAATCAAAGCCGGCGGCGCCTTAATAAAACTACAAAAACATTTTGACGCCGGAGACGTCGCCGGTATCGTTGATGATTTTTCTTGCCTCTTCTCCTCAATAACTTATAACGACCATACCGCCGGCGTGCGCTTAAACCTGTTTCTGGCTACCATAAAAGACGATCGATCGTCGCTGACCAGTCTTATCGACGATTCTGTCGGGAGGGGCCTCCGCTGGGAATTAAGCTGGAAAATATCTGACGATATTGAGAATAAAAATTATCGAAACGCCAACGACGCCATTGAAGATCTCTTGAAAAATAGCCCCGCCCATGAAGAGATCCGCCTCAAAATCGGCGAGTGCTTCTATCGGTCATACTTGCGGTCTTTCCTTCTGGGCGCCGGGCTCGGGGCCATCCCAGAGTCGAGCGCTAACTTGGGCCGCGGCGATCTGGTCGTCGAATCCAACGGCAAACAATACGTCATAGAAGTAAAGGTCGTGCCCAAATCCAGCCAGGCTGACGCCGCCTCAATAAACGCCATAAATCGGATTGTTGACAAGGGTTACGACAGCCTTTTGCCTAACCCCGTCCTGGTGGGCTTGGGCCTATCCGACGAGAATGGGAGGATAGACGCTTGCGTCTATGTGGAGAACGACCAGGTCATGAGACTTGAAATGTCTACCGGCCGCGCTGAAGTTTTGATGGACTTTGAAACGTTAAAGCGCGCGAGCCGCCCGGAGAAAACCCCCAAGCCAAAAGGCCCCAAACCGAGAGGACCCAACCCTTGTCGCTTCCCTTAAATCCGAAAGGGCCCAAGCCGAGCGGCACCAAACCGAAAGGGCCCAAGTCGAGCGGCACCAAACCGTGAGGCCGCATGCCGAGCGGGCTTAGGTCGAGCGGGCCCAAGCCTTGACGGTCACCTGACAAATCGTCACCAAAACTGGTACCCATTTATCTGAAAATATCCACGGCGGAAGAGCCTTTTGGGAAAAAGCCTTTTTTGGCGCTAATTGGGACGTCGGGTTAAGTTTTGTCCGCCCTAGGCGGCGGCCGGGACGTTCGGACCGCCGCTTATGGACAATGGGGCGGCTTGGGGGGGGAAGCTTATGGCCCGCTTGGCGGAAAGGCCGGCCCTCCCAAGGGAGGATAACTGCCGTCCCTTTTGAATGGGGCGATGGCGCTGGGCAGTGAGGGGTTTTTAAAAACTCCGCGACGACCCCCGAGAGCCGCGGAGGATCTTGGCGGCGTCGAACCCAGCCCCATAAGCCCCGAGGTCGCCGGAGCTTGGGGCCTTGGCTTTTCCGGCCGGGGGATAGGCCGCGCCGGCCAACCGCTCCCGGCTAAGCCCTTACCGCTTGGCGGGATTGCCGCCAGAATGACCCGATAAGGGTTGATATCCCAAACCTATCTGTCGTCCCTCGCCTGAAGCCCGATATCTTGGCCCCTAAGCCCCCCTGGAAATTTCCGCCTCCCTTGACGGCCCCATCAAGCTTGGCTGGCTTATGTGCTGCGCTATTGCGCGTCAATTGTTTGATCTCCCCAAAAAACTGTTATAATACGGAAAGATTATTATTGCCGGCAGGGAGTCGCGCCTATTATTGCCGCTTTCGGGAAGGGTATCATGGCCGAGAAACTGTCTATTTTTCCGGTAGGCACAAGCGTATTTAAAGACATTAGAGTCAATAAGCAAAAATATGTGGATAAGACCATGTATATACCTTTGCTTAAGGAATATGGCAAGATATTATTCTTCGCCAGACCCAGGCGTTTTGGCAAGTCCCTAGCCATATCCACCATGGACTCTTACTTCTCGGGAGACAAGGACTTGTTCAAAGGGCTGGCCGTCGAGGAAATCTTGAACTCCCCCGACTTCGTCCCAAGGCCGGTCATCCGCCTGCTCATGAGCACGCCAAGCGGGGCCGACAGTAAAGTTGAATTGCAAAACAATATCATTGAGGAGCTAACCGCTAACGCCGAGCGCCATAAAGTCACGCCGCGTGGGACAAATGCGGCTAGCGTGTTTGTGAACCTTATTAGGGATGTCAGTAAGGCTAATTCCAATAAAAAAGTAGTCCTATTGATTGACGAGTATGACGCCCCGGTCATAATGGTAATCCAGGCTCCTGCCTTGTCAAAGATTGAGGGCTTACTGGAGGACACCCGCGAAGTCATGTCAAATTTTTATCGCAAAATTAAAGATTTGGATGACTACCTTGATTTCGTCTTCATTGCCGGGGTCACTAAATTTTCCCGGATGGGCGTTTTTTCTGCCTTAAACAATTTGAAAGACATTTCCCTTCTGCCTGAGTTCGCTTCCTTCGTTGGGTTCACCCAGGAGGAACTTGAAAATAACTTTAGGCCTTTCATCAAACAAACGGCGGATAAATTCCAACTGAGCGAGCCTGAGTTGCTCGCGAAGACTCAAGAATATTATAACGGCTTTTCCTTTGACGGCAAAACGCGGCTTTACAACCCCCAATCCACGCTTTATTTTTTTCAAGACATGGAATTCAATAACTATTGGATAGAATCAGGCTCCAATACGCTCATAAGGGAGATGATAAAGGACAAAAACCTTACGGTAGACCAGTTCAGCGGTCTTCAAGTCACCCGAGATTTCGTCAGTTCGCCAGGGGAAATCGATTCAACCCCGCCAGAGGGGTTTCTTTACCAAGCTGGCTATCTCACCTTGCGCGAAGACCCCGATTCAGAAATTTCCTACTCTTTGGACTATCCCAACTTTGAAGTTCGCTCCTCCATGGCCAAACTGTTTATGCACAATGTTTTCCGTTCGGAACTCCGAGCCGGCGACGTCTCGATACAACTAAAAAAGCATTTTGACGCCGGAAATATCTCTGATTTCGTTGGTGATTTTCATCGGCTCTTCTCCTCAATAACTTATGATGACCATACCGCTGGCGTACGCTTGAACCTGTTTCTGGCTATCGTAAAAAACTATCGATCCCCACTAACTAAGCTTATCGACCAGTCTATCGGGCCAAACAACCGCAATGAATTAATCGATATAATATCTGATTATATTATGAATAAAAATTACAAAAACGTCATTGACGATCTCCTAAAAGAAAGCCCCGGCTATGAAGAGATCCGTCTCAAGTTTAACGAGAGCTTCTATCGGGCCAACATGCAGTCTTTCCTTCTGGGCGCCGGGCTTAAGGTCGTCGCGGAGCTTCATAATAACTTGGGCCGCAGCGATCTGGTCGTAGAATCCAAAGGCAAACAATACGTCATAGAAATAAAGGTCGTGCCCAAATCCAGCCAGGCTGAGGATGCGTCCGAAAACGCCATAAATCAAATTTTTGGGAAAGGTTACGGCTCGCCTTTTCCTAACCCCGTCCTGGTGGGCTTGGGCATATCCGAGGAGAATAGGAACATAGACGCTTGCGTCTATGTTGAGAACGACCAGGCCGTGAGACTTGATATGCCTAAGCTTAGCGATAAAGTTTTGAAGGCCTTTAACGCGTCAAGGCAAGCGACCCACCCGGAGAAAACACCCAAGCCAAAAGAACCCAAACCGAGTGGAGCCAAGCCGAGAGAACCCAAGCCGAGTGGATCCAAACCAAAAGAACCCAAACCGAGTGGACCCAAGCCGAAAGAACCCAAGCCGAGTGGAGCCAAACCGAGTGGAGCCAAATCGAGTGGACCCAAGCCGAAAGAACCCAAACCGAGTGGACCCAAGCCTTGACGCGCCTTCAAGCGGAGAGGCCGAGGCCCTAGCCTTGACGCTCACCTCGCGGCGGCCGCGTCTTTTGGAAAAAGCCTTTTTTAGCCCTAACCGGGGCGCTTGGGTTTGTTTTTGTCCGGCGAGAGGCGGGCGCCGGGACGTTCGGCCCCCCGCTTGTGGACAATGGGGCGACTTATGGGAGACGCTTATGGCCCGCCTGGCGGAAAGGCCGGCCCTTCCGTCGGTACCGTGGACCCTGGAGCGAGTTTTTTCCCCAAAACGGCCGCCCCTCGAAGGGAGAGCGGGCGGCGCCTGGCCGGGAAGCATTGAATAACCCCGTGGGCCCATGGGCCTTTCCGGGCCGGCGGCCAAGCCGCCTGGATCGCTTGGTTGGAAGTTCGGAGCTTTTTTTTACCCTTGGAATTATCGCCTTTCCGGAAGGACGGAAGGACGAATGGACGAAAGGACGCCGCGATTTGTCCTTGTATAACGTTAAACTGGGCCTGATCGTCGACGCCCGCCGGGAGCTGCATTTATCGGCCGGCGAGGTGCGTCTGGACGAGATCGGCCGGCCCGAGTTCGAGCGCCTTGAGGAAAGGATCGAAACCCTGGACGGCCCGGCCTACATGAAAATTGGCCTGACCCAGATCGGCTCGGTCCAGATCTCGGGCCTGGAAGTGGTTAACGTCCAGTATCCCGGCGACAGTTTGACCATTAGCTGGTATTTACCGGACGAGGAAGAGCCGTCCGAGGCCCGCGAAGTGCCCCTGTCCCATGTGGGGCTAATCCCCAAGCCTTACCCCAGGCCCAAGGCCGAAAAAGATCACGTCTGGAACTTTAGGGTCGAGGGCCGGGGTCCCGTCTCCGAGACCCACGTCTTCCAGGTCGGCTTCCAACC
>JAIRNQ010000047.1 GCA_031257955.1 Deltaproteobacteria bacterium
CACAACATCACGAGCTACAGCAACCCGATCGTCCAGGACTACATCGAAAAGGCTCTGGCCGCCCGCACCCAGGAGGAGGCCAACGAGTTTTACAAGAAGGCCCAATGGGATGGCAAGGTCGGATACAGCGCCTTGGGCGACGAGCCGGTGATCTGGCTGGTCAGGCCCAGCGGACTGTACCTGGTTAACGAGAAATTGGACGTCGGTGAGGACAGGATAATGGCTGGCCCCTGGGAGTGGTCCCTTTTCACAAACATCGTCGAGTGGAAATGGAAGGATTGATTACATGGTAATCGCCTTAAGGACCGTCAGGGCTCTAACGCTCATTGTCGGGATGTCCGTCTTGACATTCGCCCTGATGCACTTTTCGCCGCTCGATCCCATCACCCGTTACGTGAGTAGCGATCCCCGCATGTCGCCGGAGCAGATTGAGAAGCTGAAAATTCGTTGGGGCCTTGACAAAGGCCCGGTGGAGCAGTATTTCATCTGGGCCGGGGCTATGTTGCGGGGGGATTTCGGGACATCCCGCCTGTATCGTACACCAGTGTCGGACATCATCAAGGGCAGGTTCTTAATGTCCCTAGCCCTGATGGGCGTCTCCTGGGTGCTGTCGGGGGTCATCGGGTACGGTCTTGGCGCCTTGGCCGCCTTCAAGCGCGGAAAAACTTCGGACAAGGTGATTCGCTGGTTCAGCTACGTACTCGTGTCCACGCCGGCGTTTTGGCTGGCCTTGATTTTGATGCTTGTGCTAGCCGTGTGGTTTCACCTGTTCCCCGTGGGGCTTGCCGCTCCAGCCGGGGTTTTGGACGCGAACGTGACTTTCGCCCAGCGGCTCTGGCACTTGGCGTTGCCCGTCATGACCCTGAGCGTAATCGGCATCGCCAACGTTACTCTTCACACCAGGGAAAAGATGGTCGACATACTCAATTCCGAGTACGTCCTCTTCGCCAAGGCCAGAGGGGAAAGCTCATGGAGCGTGTTTTGGAACCATGGCTTCAGGAATTCCGTTCTTCCCGCGATCACGCTGCAGTTCGCCTACTTCAGCGAGCTGTTCGGAGGGTCGGTTTTGGCCGAGGACGTGTTCTCCTATCCCGGCCTTGGAAACATGCTGACAGTGGCGGGGTTGGGCGGTGATCTGCCACTCTTCGGTGCCATAGTCTTGATCAGCGGGGTCTTCGTCTTCTTGGGCAATCTGGTGGCCGACATTGTTTGCGTCATAGTCGATCCAAGGATCAGGGCATTGTAACATGTTTAAAAAATTAAAAAACATGAATGCCCGGGAGAGGATGCTGATCGCGGCGATCTTTTCGGGCGCGCTTTTACTCGCCATTTTCGTTCTGAGCTTCACCATTAGCGACGGGAATCTCAGGGCCAACGCCAGAATCATGGATCAAGGGCCAAGCTTCAGCCACCCCTTCGGGACGGACTGGTTGGGCAGGGACATGCTCGCGAGGACCATGAAGGGCCTGCGCCTCTCGCTCATGGTTGGCGTCGTGGCATCGATCATCAGCGTCATCATCTCGGTCATATTGGGAGTCGGCTCGGCCGTGCTGGGGAAGACGGTCGACAACGTCATATCATGGGTGACGGACCTTTTTATCGGCATGCCGCACCTGATTTTCATGATGCTTGTCTGCTTCATGATGGGCGGCGGCGTCAAAGGAATCATCGTGGGCGTCTCGCTTACTCACTGGTCGCTTCTGGCCAGGGTGATTAGGGCCGAGGTCCTCCAGCTTAAAAACGCTGAGTATATGCAGATATCCTCATCATTTGGAAAATCGCTCTGGTTTATCGCCTGGCACCATGTCATCCCCTACATCATGCCGCAGATCATAATAAGGTTCTTGTCGGTTTTTCCTCACGCCATAGTCCACGAGGCGGCCATCACCTTCCTTGGCTTCGGCTTCTCGCCTCAGACGCCGGCCATAGGGGTGATCCTATCGGAGGCCATGGCCCACATCTCGACCGGAAAGTGGTGGCTCGTTTTCTTCCCAGGGTTTCTTTTGGTCCTGGTGGCCAAGAGCTTTGACAGTATCAGCGAGCAGGCGCACATTTTGCTTGAGCCTGTCAGCGCCAACGAGTGAAGAGCCCAGCAAGGTCGAGGCGAGGGCCTAGGCGCCGCCCGCCTGGCCCCCGCACCGGACTCTAGCCTTTTTTGGACGGCTAAGAGCCATGGGCTGATCCCGAAGGGGTTCGGGTCTGCCGATGGAGGAGGAACTCTTTGAAAGATAAGGCGCAAAGCGAGACGCTTCTCAGCGTGGACAACTTGTCGATTGGCTTTTCCCAGTACATTGGGGGGCTAAAGCGCCGGACTATCCAGGTGATCGTCGATCTGAACGCCTCCATCGGCCATGGCGAGGTCGTGGCCGTGGTCGGGGCCAGCGGGTCTGGAAAAAGCCTTTTGGCGCACTCCATATTGGGAATACTGCCTGGCAACGCTATCATGAGCGGGCGGATGGCCTATGGCGGGGAGGAGCTCACGGCCAAGCGGCAAGCCGCCCTCAGGGGCAAGGAGATCGCCTTCATCCCGCAGTCGGTTAATTTCCTGGATCCACTGTTGCGTGTGGGCAAACAGGCGCGCATCGGCTTTGACCGGAAAACAGCCGCCGCTCGGCAAAGGGAGCTTTTCCTCCGATTCGGCTTGAAGGAGAAGGACGGGGATCTGTTTCCTTTCGAGCTCTCCGGCGGCATGTTGCGCAGGACCCTGTTCGCCACTTGCGTGCGGGAAGGCGTCAAGCTGATTATCGCCGACGAGCCTACGCCTGGGATACACCCCGAGGCCCTGAACGAGGTCCTCACCCAGCTTCGCCAGTTAGCCGACTCCGGCGCTGGGGTCATGCTGATCACCCATGACATAATGTCGGCCCTGAAGATAGCCGACAGGGTGGTGGTCATCAAGGACGGGCGGACCGTGGAGGTGGCCGAGGCCTCGGCTTTCGAAGGCCAGGGCGAAAAGCTGGCCGCAGAGTACACAAGGAACCTTTGGCGGGCGCTTCCGGAAAACGACTTCGACTTAATGTTCGCCGGCGATGGAGGGAACGGCCATGTCGCTTAAGGGAGAGGGGCTTGGGTTCTATTACAAGAAAGACAAGTGGATATTCAACAAATTGGATATCAAGATCTCCCCGGGCGAGGTGAAGGGACTCTCAGGCTACAGCGGTTGCGGGAAGACCACCCTTGGCAAGATTTTGGCGGGCTTCATAGAGCCCCAGGCCGGGACGGTCACGGTTGATGGTGCCCCTTTGCCCCGAAAGGGGTTCAGGCCGGTGCAAATGATATACCAACACCCCGAGAAGGCTATCGACCCTAGGTGGCGCATGCGGCAAGTACTGACCGAGAGTTTCACACCCTCGAGGGAGCTGGTGGAGGCTCTTGAAATCCGCGGCGAATGGCTGGGCCGCCATCCCATCGAGCTCTCCGGCGGTGAGCTTCAGAGGTTTTGCATAGCCAGGGCCTTAAACCCGGCCACAAGATACATCATCGCCGACGAGATGACCACCATGCTTGACGCCATTACGCAAGCCAAAATCTGGCACGTGTTCAAAAAACTTTGCGCCGCAAGGAATATCGGGGTCGTGATCGTCAGCCATGAGGCAAGCCTTCTGAAGCGCCTGTGCGACTCGGTCATCTATCTCGAGGACGTGACGGCCAAAGGCTCCGCCGCTTAGCCCCCCTTCCAGCCCGGCTTCCTGGACAAAGCGACGCAAGGGTTGTACGGGAATTTTAATGGTTTTTGTTAGCCTTTCTCATGCTATTAACTGGATTGTTAGCCACAGAGTACACAATACCTAATAATAACTTGTAAGAAATGTCGCTTATTAATAAGGAAATAATATGCCTTCAGTTGTTTGCAAATGAGATCCGTCGCCATCGCAGAAACACTGTTTTAAAAAAGGGGGATTAAGAATGTAATGAGAACAAATAAGAAAAAACGGTTTTTTCTTAGATTCTGGAGGATAGTCATGAATTTTTACTGAAATATAGCAAGTAATACATCGGTTTAAAAAATGGACAGTTTTGGGTGCGTGATTAATATAAAAAAATATTTAATTGCTTGAGTAAAGTGGCAACCCCCATTTTTTTCAATCTGGCCAAAAGGACCTGTGCGTGGAAAAGACATGGCCCTTCGAGTCCTTGATATCAGAGATGGACAGCCACGCGACTGGGTGTGGTTATATATCAGACAAATCGATAACGGTGACTTAAGATACGCTATCAGCAACATGCCAGAAGAAACCACGATCGAGAAATTAAGAGAGCTTTCAAGCCGGCGCTGGACAATAGACCAATGTTTTAAAGAGGTAAAATCCTGCCTTGGCTTGGACCATTACGAGGGAAGGTCGTTCTACGGACTTGTCCGCCATATATTGTTTGTATTTATGTCGCATTAGTTTTTGCTCCGTATCAAGAAAGCATTTACGGTTGATTTTGATCAACTATCCCCGTTCGTACAGGATATATACAAATAATCAGAAGTCGCCAAACAAAAGAAAGTTCCAATACTAACGCTCTAGAACGTTCGTGCATTAGTTAGCTGTGTATTAGGATTTTCTAGCATAAGTATCAAGAAAGCTCTCAGTATTATTAACTATAATCTCAACAGATGTCAGAAAACCTTTAGGTCCGACTGGAAATGGTTCTTTACGTCAGTCTTTACTCATGCAAAGGCGGAAACGGGATAGGAAAGGGTTAAATCAAAACACATTTTGTCACTGATTATGCAACAACTTAATTCTTCGTTGTACTGTGAGGTAATTCCATGCATATATCGGAAGGAGTATTGTCGGCCCCGGTCTTGGTTACCGGCGGCGTCCTGGCCGCCGCTGGCATAGTGGCCGGCTTGAGGAGCATCCGCTCTGAGGAAATACCCAAAGCTTCCATTCTTTCGGCCGTGTTTTTCGTGGCCTCGCTTATACACGTAAACCTCGGACCCAGTTCAACCCATCTGGTGCTAAACGGTTTGATTGGGGTAATCATGGGGATTGGGGCCTTTCCGGTCATATTCCTCGGCCTTCTCTTGCAAGGCCTTCTGTTTAGCTTCGGGGGCATCACCACCCTGGGCATAAATACCTTCAACATGGCCGCCCCGGCCGTCCTCTTTGGTTACTTCCTGCGGCCGGCCATAAACAGCAAAAACTTCGGCGTCTCGACCGTGGCTTCCATGCTCGGCGGCACCTTGCCGGTTTTGACTTCGGCCTTGCTGGTGGCCATGTCGCTATATCTTTCGGGCAGCCAATTCCTGGCCGTGGCCTACGAGGTCGTTCTGGGTAACCTGCCGGTGGTATTTATCGAAGCCTTTGTGGTGATGTTCTGTATCAGGTTCCTGAAGAAAGTCCGACCGGAGGTCTTGGAGCCGTCCTTGAACACGGCCATGGCATAAACGGCGGGCCATTTTACCCATCCAGCCCAACCGTCAAAGGGGGAACGTTATTGGCGATCGATGGATCGCCGTAACGTTCCCCCTTTTATTTGGGGACTATTATCTCCCGTGCCTCTCCCGTGTCTCACCCGCGGCTCACTTGCCTCACCTGGGCGGCATCGGCCCAGGCCGGGCCGGGCCCGGCGAGGTCGGTAGTTCGGTTCGTCAAAGCTTGTAAGCGATCTTGTGTTTCCTGGCCATCTCGGTTATCCACTCCATGGGTGGCGGTGGGCTGGGGTGTTTGCTCAAACAAATGGAAGCCTGAAATTTCGTTGGCTGGTTTGGCTGGGGGAAAGACTCGGATCGGCCTATGAATTCGCCGGTCTTGAGGGCGTCGACGTTTAGCATGCCCATATCGTGGCAAGTTTTGATGTTGGTGGGCGAGCTTTGCCTTCCCACGATCAAGGTCCCGCAGTTGGATACGACTTGGTTGTCCAGGCTTTTGATGGCCTGAGAGGCCAAGAGCATACCACAACGGAACTTTCTGGACTGGTTGATAAAACGTTTAATGGATTTTTTGGCCAGCGAGGAGGCGTCGTTGGGCACGAAATCCTTGGCCTCGTCTAAGGCCACCAGGCAGCCCAAGTTATTCGATGGATTTTTGGTAATCCAAATAAATATGCTGGAAACCAACTTCTGGACGAAAGTCTCCCTTTCTTTACTCGAAGTTATACCCTGAAGGTTAACTACGCTTATCCTGGTCTTGCCGCTGGAAGATCGAAACAGATCGGCCACGTTGGTGGTATCGGTTTCCTTCAGGCTAGGATCCAAGCTGGTGGCCCCCTTTAGCTCGGCGGCCATTTTTTTGCCGTATTTACAGGCCTCTTCGGTGTTTTGGTCATAAGCCTCTTGGGGCAAGTCTTGGAGAAGGTCGCTTAGGTCTTCCAGGGTCAGGGTTTTTTCTTGGCTGTAGGTGGACATGTACCTGAGGAGGGTGGCGATTAAGCCTTTTTTCTTAACGTCCTTCATCATGCCCATACCCTCGATGGCTTCTATGTTCTCTAAGGTCAGGCCTACCGCTTCGTTAAGGGCGTCTTGGTCCCCGCTTAAGGCCATCAGGTTGGGGATGACGGGAAAGACCAAAGGGTTCCCGCTAAAGACCTTCGGGGTCCAGATAACCGTTTCGGTTTGGGAGAAGTATCTATTGGCTTTCTCCTCGTCTTCGGGGGAAAAAAACATGGCTTTGGGGTCATCCCAGGGCTGGCCCAAACAACAAAGATCGCCGGAGATATCGATAACCACCGACGGTATCCCTAATAATGACGCTTCCTCTATAACCCGACGCATAAGAACGGTCTTTCCCGAGCCAGTCCCGCCCAGGATGCCCACGTGCTTTAGCAGAACGGGGGCGGAGAGATTTACGGGAATGACTCTATCGCGTTTGGTAATGGTGCCTATCGGCAGAGGGTACCACACTGACTGGCCCGTCCCCTGGGGCCTAGGCCCTTGGTGGCCGGGCTGAACCGGCGAAACGGCAACGGTCTCGGCGACTGGCTGGCCGATTGCTTCCGCGGCTATCGGCGTCGGGGCCGGACCGGCGGCCTCCGGTCCGGTGGCCGGAGGGGCGGTATCCGCGGGAGAGTGCCCTCCCTTGGCGCTCGTATCGGCCGGGGGAAGCGGGGTTGGCTCGATGGCTTCCTGGGCGTCTTCGTCCCCTATGGCCCGCTGGCCGTTTTCCTCGATAAAGAATCCATGGAAATCTTCCTCATCTTCGGAAGGGGTGGACGACGGCCATCTCTGGCCTTCGATTTCGTCGGGCTTCAACGCTCCCGGCTCCTGGTTTATGAGCCATTCCAAGTGTGGCAAGATGGAGCGCACATACTGGGCGGGTTTGCGGAAATTAATCCATTCGCGAAAAAGTTTGTCAAATTCGCCGGAAACTTGGTATAGGGCGTATAGAATACGGAGATCTTCGTCCGGGATCTCAATCCAGAGGGCTTTGTTGTCCTCGAGTTCCTTGATTTTCTTGGCGGTGACCGCGCCCGATGGCGGGGGGTTGAAACGAATGATGGCCAGGCGTCGGCCGGGGAGTCTTTTGTCGATCCCGGATTGGTCCAGGGCCGTGCTGACCCGGGACTGAAAAGCCCTGGGGTTGTCGGCCAAAATGGCCCAAACGCTTAGGCAATGATCGGCGGCACCTCCGTCAACATAAAAATGTCGCAGAAAAGTGAAGGCCCTATAACTTTTATGCAAGGGACGGCTGTCATCTCCAATGACGATTTGCTCAGTACCGTAAAGATAAAGGGATCCGGCGAACGTTTCGGCAAAAATTGCCAAGGATTGGGGCCAAAATGTATTTTCTGAGTTTACGGCCTTAAGGGAAGCCAGATCGCATCGGTCATGGTGGTAGCGAAACCTTACCTCAATGGGCGCGAATTCATCGACGAACCTTGTGCCCTTGGCGAGTTCCCCTTGGGCGCCACCGGTCAGCGTCTGGCACTCAAACACATGATTTCTGGCCTCGCATTCAATGACGTGATCCCTGGCGCTTTTCAGAACTTCCCTTGGGGTCGCGGCGGCCAGCTCCTCAAAAACTTTATCGGGGAACGGCCAAGTCGGGTAAGGGGGATTGAAGCCAACCTTTTCATAACCCGCGGAAATTCTATCCAATAGTAGTTTTTTGGCGATAGTAGCGGATTTTAGGGGAGAAAGAACTCTGGGATGGTCAAATCTGTCCATGTTGGGTTTGAGCGCTTTGGCGATTAAAGTGTGCCAACTGTCAGCCAGAAAAGTGGCCACCGTAAGGCTTGAAAACGCTTTGGTGATGAGAGCGCTAAAACCGTTGCTCACGGAAATAAGAATTTTGATGGCGGCTTCGTTTTCGTCGTCGTCTTTGGCTTTCAGGGCGTGGAGCTGAACGGTCGAATCCAGCTGGTCGATGGCTATGACGGAAAAGCCCCCGGCAATGGAAAATAGCCAAGTCAGACCGATGACGAACCACTCGTTACTGGGCTTTTTTTGGAGCAGGAAGCCGTATTTACCGGCGTCTTCCATTTCCCTTTCCGTGGTAAACCAAAATTTACCGTCGTTACTGATGGTCGGATCGTTGGATATCGACAGCAGTAGATAGCGGATCAGGTCTTGGTACTCCTGGGCCATTACCCGGTACTCTTGGTTTTTGAAAAGGCTTCGATAGACTTTGTCCACCGCCGCGGCGTAATCCTCGGCCCTTCCCCGATCGATAAAGCTTTCCAGATCTTTAAGGTCGTCGGCGCCGCTCAATTCGGCCAGCTTTTGGAGCAAACTCATCACTTGCGTTTGGCCGTCAAAACCTTCCCGCAACAGGGAGCGAGAGGCCTCATGGGCCAGGGTACTCCAAAAATCGCTAACCGTGGACATGTCGGCCATTATGAAATAGCCGCCTTTCTCGAAAACGATTTGTCGCAGATAGGCCAATAAATGCGTTTTGCCGGAACCCCCACGCCCCAAAATTGGTAACCCCAAGCGAGAAGGTTGTTTTCGGTCAGCCAAATCCTTGATTTTGCGTTCCAAAGTAGCCCTGACGTCGGGGCTTATCTCGGGGAGGTCATGGGGAATGGCCGTCCAGACGGAGTTTCCGTAAACTATCCAATCCAGTTCGACTTGCTGGAGGGCGTTAAGTTCAGTAATGCTATCCGTTGAATTGGTCATGTATAGTTCCCAAAGAGGTTTTAGCCAGCTTGCGCGAATAGGCGACAACCGGGCTAGTTTTGGTAGTTCAATTATACGGTCCTTTAGAAGGGCAGAATTATGGGTTATTGTTTAAGCTCACCCGGATATCGCTTTATTGATATGGGTTTTTAGATAGGCTTACTTAATAAATACAAAATGTCTGACTCCGCCGGGCACCACCAGGGCCAATTCTTGGTCGTGGACGTTTACGCGCAAAGGGTCGTCAAACGGGAATAACACTACGTGATTGGTACTCTCCAAATGTACCAAGGCATTGTCGATGGAGCTGTGGGTGAACTCTTCTAGCTGTTGCTTTATCACGGAAATCCTAAGACCGCCGCCTTCCATGAAGAGGTATCTGGGGAAGGCCTTTATGGCGTCCAGCAAGCCCCCGGCGCTTATAAACTTGGACTGGTCTTCGTCCATAAGCCTGGGAGCTTTCGGTTCCTTCGGCGGCTGGTCTTTAGGCGGACTGGGTGCCGTCTTTGCGGGCTTCGGGCGGGCGTCGGCCTCAAGCTGGGACTCTGGAAGCTCGTCGTCGGGCGGCGGGGCCACTCGAGTCGTGACGGTGGCCTTGGGAGGCGCGAAGGCGACGCTGTTGTCCAAGAGCTTGGAAAGGGCCTGTTTTCCGTCTGGGTCTTCGCTGAGGCGGGTCAAGAGAAAGGTGATTATCCGTCCGGTGTTCTGGGCCAGTTCGCTAACCGGATCGCTTAAGTGGTCTTTGAGATAGTCCCTCCCCTTATCGGTTAACCGAAGTCGATAGAGGGGCTTGTGTTTGGGCTGACTCGCGGGTTTGCCCTGGACTTGGCCTTTTTTGACGCCCGGCACGACCGCTTTGCCCGCGGCTTTTACGGTTTTTTTTCCTTTGCCGCTGGCCTCTTTGATTTTCTGGGCGGAGTCGGGATCGGGACGCTCCTTTTCCATGGACAATAGGCCGGCCTCGATCATCGGGTCCCTGTCCTTGGGCGCCAGCGCGGGTTTCATCAGACAGATCCACTGGGCGCCGCCGGAAACGACCAAGCGCCAAAGATGCAGCAAATTGTTTCCCGATAGGGTAATGGGCATCGTCACACCATTTAGCTTAAATAATTAAAACGATAAAAACTCTAAGTTCACGATTCAGACGGTGAGGTTTATTGTTTGGTCAAGAATATTAGCGATTCAGACGGTGAAGTTTATTGTTTGGCCAAAAATATTAGTGATTCAAAGGGTGAGGTTACGTTTTTTGGCCAAGAATATCAGCGATTCAAAGGGTGAGGTTACGTTTTTTGGACAGGAATTTTACCATCTCGCGGATTCGGCCAAGGGTGCCCTCGATGTCGTTCATTATATCAAAACCCGTCAGCCGAAGGACGGTCTGGCCGGAGACGGTCAGGTAATAATCCCGCAGGCGATCGTTTTGGAAGGCCCAGAAGCCGGCGTGATAGCGATAGCCGTCGGCCTCCACTACCAAAGCGCCGACCGGCCAGTAAAAATCCACGATAAAGGTCCGCTCCCTGGCCTTGACCGGGTGGTTAAAGAGAAATAAGCCCCTTAGCCGGTCGTCGGCGTTTAAGGCGTCGGCCAGTATTTGTTCGATGGGGCTGCCCGGGTGGGGCTTCCCAAGAAACGGGTGGCCGGGCCGGCCGGGGGTCGGTCTGGTCTCGGCCCCAGGGCCTTTGGGCGCGGTAATGGCCGGAATGGGGTCAAGGGGCGGGAGTAGGTAATCGTCGGGGTCGGGGGCCGGGCTGGCTTTGGCCTCAGGGCCTTTGGGCGCGCCGGGGCTTTCCCGGGGCCGCTCGGGCCCGTCTCCCGCCTGGGCGCCGGTAACCGCCATCGGTGGCGGCTGGGCCGGGAGATCCGGCCGGTCGGCCGGATCGAGCGCGGCCCCGTAAAGGAGGGGCGAAAAGATCTCGTGGGCGGCCAGGCCTTCGGGCAAGAAAACGGTCACGTCAAAGAGGGTTTCTTTGGCCAGCCACTCCAAGCCCTTAACCAAGGCGATGGCCGATTTGTCGGGGCCAAGGAAGGCCGGGACCAAAAGATGGATTGAATTAAAGAGACCGGCCAGGGCCAAGCCCAATTGGCTGGCCTGAAGCTCGGGCAGAAGCTTGGGGAAATATGGCACCCGGTCGTATTTTTCCACGGCCTTGGTAACTTCCCGAAGCCAAACCCTATCGACTCCCTTGACGCGGTCAGGGGCGGCCACAAGCCAATCGCGGTCGTCGGCCAAGCTGGACCCGGCCCGGGCCGAGTCGGGTCGGAGAGGGATAGACGGGCCAAAAGTTTGGTACCAATCGGGCCAGACGGCTTTGGCCGCCTCGGCCAGGGCCACCAGGGAGTCGGTTATCGTCGCGGAATATTCGCTTATGGTGATTTCGACGGCCAGGGGCTGGCCTTCGTCCGGACGGTGGCGGGCCAGGACAAAAGACGATTCCGTGGGGCGATAAATGACAGCCTTTAATTGGCCGGGCTTAGGGAAGACGGGATTATCGGCCACCGGTGTCCCCTTTCCATGGCGATGGGCCCGCGGGCGTCGGGGCCAAGGCCCTGGCCGGAGGCTAAGTCTGAGGCTTGGCCGTGGGCTAAGCCGAGGGCTTGGGCGAGCATTGGGGTTTTGGGGAGTTGGGAGTCAGCCGTTCGGAAACGGTCTCGGTCAGGGCGATGACGTTAACCTTGCCCAGCGGGGTCAGCGGGATTTCGGGCACGGTTACGGAGAACTTGGGGCAGGACAGCTCGGTGAAGCCGGCCTCGATTATGGCCTTTCTCAGGAGGGTCAGATCGACTTCGGGTTCCTGGTGGACCAAAACCAAGCGCTCTCCCTTGGCCGGGTCGGGCATGGCCAAAACGGCCATGGGCCGCTCGGGCCAAAGCTTGGCGGCCACTTCCTCAAGGGCGGCCAGGGAAATCATCTCGCCGCTTATCTTGGCAAAGCGTTTGAAGCGCCCGACTATCCAAAGATAACCATCGGAGTCCAACTCCACAATGTCCCCGGTATCATACCAGTTATCGCCAAGGGGCTCAACTTCTCCGGAATTGTCGCCTTTGAGGTAGCCGAGCATGACATTGGGGCCTTTGACCAGGAAGTGGCTGCCCCGGGCGAGGCCCTTGACGGGTTCGAGCTTCCACTCCAGCTGGGGAATGATATGGCCGACGGAACCGTAGCGGTTGCGCATGTGAGTATTGACGGCCAATATGGGCGAGCCTTCGGTGACCCCATAGCCCTCGAAGACCTTCAGGCCAAACTTTTCAAAGTATAGCCGCGCGGTAGATTCTT
>JAIRNQ010000072.1 GCA_031257955.1 Deltaproteobacteria bacterium
CCCAAAGGCCTTGGCCGGTGAGGATATATTCGACCATCTCCCGGACGGCGCCGTGGCCGGCTTTGGCGGAGGTTACGTAGTGGACCCGAGAGAGAACCTCGGGAACGGCGTCGGCCGGGGCCAGGGCCAACCCACAGCGGGTCAGTATGGGCAGATCGACGATGTCGTCCCCGGCGAAGGCCGTTTCCTCTGGCAAAAGATGGCTTTCTTTAAGGATTCGTTCATAGACTTCAAGCTTGTCGGAGGCCTTTTGGTGGACCTCGGTTATGCCGACTTCCTTGGCCCGGCGCTCGACCACGCCGCTTCGGCGGCCGGTGATTATGGCCACCCGGATACCGGTGCGGACGAGCATCTTTAAGCCGTGCCCGTCGCGGCTGTTGAAGCGCTTGGATTCCACGCCGTTGTCGTCGAGTATGATTCCCCCGTCGGTCATCACCCCGTCAACGTCGAAGCCAATCCATTTTAGTTTCGGAAAAGGCGGAAGCGGTAAATTCATTGGGGACGCTCCAGTTTGAAAAGAATGGCGAAATGGGAGTTTGTTTCAAGCCCGTGGGGCTTGGGTTTCGTTTAAAAAATCTTCGGTCAGTCGCCGGCCGGCTCGGTGAAGGTCCCTAAGGTTACGCAGCAGAGCCTTGGCCTGGCTTAAGGGCCACTGGTTGGGGCCGTCGCAAAGGGCCTTTTCCGGATCCGGGTGGATCTCGAGAAAGACGGCGTCCACGCCCACGGCCACGGCGGCCCGGGCCAGATAGGGCACGAAACGGCGATCCCCGCCGCTTTGGGTCCCGCCGGCCGAAGGGAGCTGGACGCTGTGGGTGGCGTCAAAGACGACCGGCCAGCCGAAGCTTCGGGCGATGACTAATGAGCGCATGTCAACCACCAGATTGTGGTAGCCAAAGGTGGTACCCCTCTCGCATAGGCATAGGCCCCGGAAACCCGGCCGGGCGGCCATTTTTTCGACCACCAGCCCCAGATCGTCCGGGGCCATGAACTGGCCCTTCTTGACGTTGACCGGAAGGCCCGAGTCGGCGGCGGCCACCAAAAGGTCGGTCTGCCTGGACAAAAAGGCCGGTATCTGGATGGCGTCCAGGATCCGGGAGGCCGGGCCGACCTGGCCGGTCTCGTGCACGTCGCTGATGACCGGAACGCCGTACCTTTCCTTCAGTTGGGCCAAAGTCTCCAGCCCCCGCTCAAAGCCTTCGCCCCGATACGATTTGGCGCTGGAGCGGTTGGCTTTGTCGAAGCTACTTTTAAAGACGAAAGGCAGGCCCAGTTCGGCGGTAACGTCCACCAGCGTCTCGATGGTGGTTCGCATTATTTCCGGCTTTTCGATGACGCAGGGGCCGGCGATTATGGCCAGCTGGCCGTCGCCCACGACGGCCTTACCTATTTTGACGACTTTGGCCAAGATCCATTCCTTCCCGAAGCGGATTTGGGCGGGCCAGACCCGCCAGAAGTTATTATAGCCAAGAACGGCCGGGGCCGTCGAAAAAAGAAAAATAGCTTGGGCCACAAAAATAGGGGCCGGCGGTGGGCCGGGCCAAATCGCCCGGCCGAAGGCTTTTGGCCCAAAAAATCAAATCAGTAAAAACAGGCGGTTCTAAATTCATCGGCGTGGTCACCGCTCGGCCAATTACGCAAAATATTGGGCTATCTCGGCTACGCGCCGGACCCCAAACGATTCATGGCTGGGCCCGGTCAAGGGAACGTCAAGCGCTTGGCGATTACGGCGACGGCCCTCGCGTCCGCCCAGAACCGGCCAGCCCTAGGCCGAGCCGGCTAGGCTAAGCCGAAAAACCGAGCCCAAGCGTCGTCGCGGGGGCGTTTGGGGGCCGGCGGTAAGGTCGTTCAGTTATGACGCTGGGGAGGCTACCCGAGTCGTTTGGCCGGATGGTGGAGGTTATGGGCCCCAGCCCTGGTTTAGCCTCACTCCCAGAAAGGCTTGGAAGCCAACCCAGACCCGTACCCCCTTCCTTCGGCCGCCGCCAGATCCAGGTTGTTACGGAGATCGGTTTATCCTTGGCGACCACAAACGCCCCCAGAACGCGTTTAAAGCCCTTTTGGGCTTCCCCCGCGGTAAAGACACCGGCTGGAATCAAAGATGCCGTGGCGGGGCCGTGAGGGCCGTTTATGGGCATTTCTGAAAAGGGATCTAACCCGGCCTCGGGTGGGGATGACCCACGGCCGAAAGTTTTGGCCAGGGACAAGGACGGCGCCCGCTCCAAAGATGTCAAGTCAGGCCCCAAGTCAAGTCCCAAGTCATTCCCATCACTGGGGCCGTGTTTCCGAAGTCGGGAACAGACCGTCCATAGGCGACGGGGCGGGCATTCGCCTGAACCAGTCCGGATAAAGGCCCAGGGCAAGGGCAAGGCCAAGGCCAAGGCTTGGGCGATTAAGGCGAAAGGACGGGGCCTCCGAACCGGCTTGTCCCCCGGGCCGCGGCCCCGGGGGCGGCCAGGGGAGGGTTAAACGGAATCGCTGCGCCATTTGGGAATGGTCAGCTCCCTGGCCAGATGCAGGAACTCGTCGTCGGTCAAGGTGGCCAAAAAATCCCGGGTAATGATTTCCGGGGCTTCCTCTTCCCGGTAGCGGTGGTCGAGGCCGTTTAGGAAGTGGCGGGTGGGTTTTAAAAAGGGCCCATGGCTGAAGTCTTCCAAAAAAGTCTCAAAAAGGATGCGGTAAAGGCGCTTAATCTTGGGGGCCTCTTTTTTTATCCTGGGGTTGTAATAGATGTTTTCTCGGTTAAAGTTCTTAAGATCGATTAAGACTTTGGCGATGTCGGGTGAAAAAGCTATTTTATCGGGATTTTTTTGTGATTCTTGGATTATGTTCTCTACCAATTTATAGACGATGGTACCGTTGGTTGAACCCAAGGTTTCCTTAATCTCATCCGGTAGCTGGGCCCGGTCGATTAGCCCGACCTCAATGGCGTCTTCCAGATCCCGGCCCACGTAACTGACCGTGTCGCAGAGCCTGACCAAGCAGCCTTCCCGGGTCATGGGCCGGACTTCGGCCAAGGGATCGCCAGTTCGAAGGAGCGTTCGGCGGTCCAGTTCTTGGAAGGTGCGATCGCCGGGTTCCGGGGCCAAGGTGGAAAAATCCGACTCCCCGTCGTGGCAGAGGATGGCGTCCAGGGTGCCCAAGGTGAGGTTCAGGCCCAGGCCGGATTTTTCCAGTCTTTCCAGGCAGCGCAGGCTCATAACGGCGTGGACGAAACGTCCGATGGAGGCCTGCTGGCAAAGCTCCGAGAGGTAGGCTTCCCCGTCGTGGCCAAAGGGGGCGTGCCCCAGATCGTGGCCCAGGGCGGCGGCTTCTATGAGATCGAGATCCAGATTAAGCTTTTGGCCTATGGTTCTGGCGATCCGGGAGACCATCTGGACGTGTATGACCCGGTGGGTGACGTGGGAGTTGCGGAGGAGATAGAAGACCTGGGTTTTGTCGACGTATCTGGTGTAGGACTGGGAGTGAAGTATTCGGTCGACGTCTATGGCGTAGACGGGTCTAAGGTCGGTCAGCTCCTTTTGGCTCAGGCCCCGACGCCTCCTCTGAAACGGATCCGCCGCCAAGGCGGCGGGATTCGTTTCGCTGGGATCGCTGGGCATTTAGCGGACCAGGTTGGCGTAGATGGACCGACCGGACTCGACGGCCTCGGGCGAGTGGTGGAAAACGGAAATGCCTTCCCGGTCGGCTTCGACTATGGAATCGGCGTAGGGGATGTGCCCCAAAACTTGCAACCCGTCCACGTTTTGTTGGATGAAGTCACGGTCGGACTGGTTCCTGACCTTGTTCCCGACCACGGCCACCCGGCGGATGCGCAGATCGGCGGCCAGTTTCTTAACCACCCTGGCCGTTTCCAGGGACCTCTGGCCGGGCTCGCAAACCACGATCAGGCAGTCGACGCCGGTACTGGTGGCCCGGCCTAGGTGCTCGAGGCCGGCTTCCATGTCCAATATGACCACCTCGTCCCGGTTAAGGACCAAGTTCATGATTAAGGTTTTTAATAGCACGCTCTCGGGGCAGATGCAGCCCCCGCCGCCTTTTTTAACCCCGCCCAGGGTCATGAATTTGATGCCGTTGATCTCCTTGGCCATGGTATCGGGCAGATCGTCGACCTTGGGGCTGATGGAGAAGAAAGTGCCGTAGGTGCCCGGCTCGCTGCCGGTCCTCTCGGCCACCAGATCCTTCATCTCGGAGATGGGGACTAGGTCCTTGACGTTAAGAAAGCCCAGGGCGCCGGCTAGGTTGGCGTCCGGATCGGCGTCGATGGCCAAGACTTTGTTGCCGCTTTCTTTATAAAGATAAGACAGGATGGCGGCCAACGTGGTCTTGCCGACGCCGCCTTTGCCGGATATGGCTATTTTCATAAGGTATCCTTGGGTCGCCTCTGGGGGGGTGTCCCGGAAGCTAAATGTGGCTAAGGTCGCGGTCAAAAGCCGTAGCCAAGGCTAAGGATAAAGCCAGGTATAAGGCCAAGGCCGTGACGGCGTCCCGCCGTTCGGGCGGAAAACCCGCCGGATTATGGCCATCGGTGGGGGCGAAAACGTACAATGGCCCCAGGCCAAACGGTCACAATAAAAGATAAGGCCCTTGGTGACGAAGGTCAAGGGCCTTGGTGGGTTTTTTCGTAAAATGGCGACTAAACCTGGGAGCTTAGGCGTTGGCCCAGCTAGGCCCCAAGCCGGGGGTCTTGGTGTTAGGCGACCTTCCTGGCTGCGGCCATAAGGCGGTAGACAAGGGCCGAGCCGACCCAGGCCACGTCTTCTATGCTCAGGGCCTCGGAGATGGATCCGTCGAACAACACTTGGCCCTCGGGCGGGAACTCGTCGTCGCCCAGGTGGATGATGGGCACCACGTCAATATTGGGAAAGACCCTAAAGACTGCGGCCTCGTCCCCCATGCCCTCTTTGGGTTGGCCGCCCAAAAGGGCGCCCGCCTTGAGGAGTAGGCCCGGCTTTTGCCCGAAGGTGCCAATCAGGGGCAGTTCGGCCCTCTTGCGAAAAGCCGCCGCGTAAAATTCCCCGCCCTGGATCTGCCGGTAGGCCACGTAATCCCCGGTGGGCTTGACCCCCTTGGCCCCTTGCAGGTAATGGAGGACCATGACGGCGTCGGTCAGGGCGAATTCCTCTTCCGGGCCCTGGTCGGCCCAGGCCACGACATAGCTTAAGGTCGAAACCGCCGCGTCCCGGTTCATGAACTTGAATTTAAGGAGCGTGCCCTCAAGGTCGGCCCCGGCCAGCTGGGCCACCTCGGAAGGGGAGCGCCCCAAAAGATCCTTGGCCGCCAAGGCCAAAGCGTTTTTATAGTCGTCGACCCGCACTGTGTGTCTCCAGATCCGCTTCCCGAATGGAAGCCAGCCCTCAGCCGCCGGCCCGGGGGCAACGTTTTCCCGCCCGGGGCGACAAAAGCCCAAAAAAGGAAACCGCCTAGGCGATTTGCCGTATAATTTCCAATATTTATGCCGTTAGGGGCGTTTAAGGCCGGCTCGTATCGGCCTTTTTGGGCCAATCGATGAGGCACCCCCGCTGGATAGGATGGCACAAATACTACCACAGTTAAAGCCGGCGGCCAAATGCCAGCTTGGCCTTGGCCGTCCCCTTCCCCGGCGGTTGGGGAACGGGGCGGCGATTGTGTTAAGCCGGCTCTGTTGATATAATTTCACGTCATATCGGCAGTCCGGACCTACTCGGCGCAAGATTTACAATTGAAGAGGTTAGACAATGCATGGTCGATCCGACCGCGCCCGGTGGGTAAAAACCCTTCCGGGCCAGTTATTCCTCCTGGCCCTGGCCCTTCTTTGGGCCGTGTCCGCGGCCCCCTTGGCCCTGGCTGAGAACGGCAAGCACTTCCTCTGGTCGGTCTCGGATTCCAATGGGCCCAGACTATATATCATGGGCTCGATCCACATGGCCAGGGAGGATTTGTATCCCTTGGCCCCGGTGATTGAAGAGGCCTTTGGCCGAGCGACCGATTTGGTCGTCGAGGTGGACACCTCCAGCGTTGACATGGTCGAGTTGGCCCAAAAAACCTTCACCTCGGGCATTTACAAGGACGGCAGTACCATCTGGGACCACCTGGACCCCGAGACCTCCGAGTTGCTCAAAAAATGCCTGAAACAAACCTCACTCAACAGTAATGCCGCCTCGATTATGCGCCCCTGGCTTCTGGCCATGACCATGGAGCTGGAAAAGCTCCAAAGCCTTGGCTACGACGACAAGCTGGGCCTGGACCTCCATTTTATCCAGAAGGCCAAAGCCAAAGGTTTGCCGGTGCGCGAACTGGAAAGCGCGGGCGAGCAGATAGACGCCTTCATCGCCTTCGACGAAATCGACTCGGTGCTGTTGTTGCGGACGACCCTGTTGGAGTTCGATCAAATACGGCAACAGATAGAAGAAATTTTTGGCGCCTGGAGCTCCGGGGACACGGCCAAGTTTGAGGAGATTATTTTTGATATCTACCGTAAAAATCCCGAAGTCGCGCCGGTCCTCAACAAACTTATTTTTGACAGAACCGTAAAGATGTTCGACCGTCTTAAGCCCATAATGGTGACCGGTCGGCTTCCCTTCATACTGGTGGGGGCTTCCCATCTGGTGGGCCCCCAGGGGCTTCTGGCCGACTTCGAAAAGGCCGGCTATGTCGTTGAGCAACTGTGACCGATTGCCTCCCGGCCCCCACCGGGGCCGTTGGGGTCGCCGAGCCCTTTGGTCTCCCAGGGCAACGGGGACCTTATCGACTGGGCCGTCCTTCCGTCTTACCTAAAATAGCCACCCGTGCCTTAGTCTGGTGTATAATATGTCAATAACGGACCATAACCATCATAATCGTAGAGTCGGCTCGGGGCTTGGTCCCGGCGCCGGTCGCCGCTTGGGAGTCCCCGGGATAGCCTTGGCTCTCTTGGCCTTGTCATTTCTGGCTTTGTCCGCCTCGCCCCTTTCGGCCGATCGGGCGGCCGTGGAGAAGGCCCTGACAGGACTGTCCGAGCGCTACGTGGGCCTGGAGTCGTTTTCGGCCGATTACAGCCGGACCACGACCACGCCGGCCCTGGATAACGTCTTTCGGACCCAGGCCAACCAGACGGCCGAAGGGATAATCCAGTGGAAGCAAATCTCCATGCTCCGCCTGGACCAGAGCCAGCCCAATCAGGAAGCCTTGATGACCGACGGCCAAACGGTTTGGTGGTACCTGCCGACGGAAAAGCAGGTCCGGGTTTATCGGGACATCGATTTGGCCGGGGAGCTGGCACCCCTTCTGTCTTTCATGTCGGGCATAAAGACCCTTAAAGAAAAGTTCTCCATCAAGGAAGTCACCAAAGAGGACGTCAGGAAAGGCCAGACCGGCCTGATTTTGGAGCAAAAGGAAGGCGCCGAAGAGGCCGGCCAGTTGATTATTTACTGCGATAAGGAGTTTGTCCTGACCGGCTTTAGGTTAAGTTCTCTCACCGGAGAAAAAACGGATTTCTTCCTAAACGATCCGAAAGTTAACCCCGGTTTTGACGACGCTTTTTTCGTTTTCAAAATACCCAGGGGCACGACCGTGATCGAGGAAACCGAGGGCTGAGCCAGTCCCCGGTCCCTTTGGGGCCGCGAGGGAGAGCCGGTTTTTCCCGTCGCCGTCGTTTCCGCGGGCTGTGGACAAAGGCAATCCTTTGGTCCCTCCGGGGTCTTCGAGCCCCCGCGCCTTCGAGCTTCAGGGCCTTGGCCAGGAGTCGGCCTGCCTGCTTGCCCGCCCGCCTGGGCGGACGGGTTTGGGCCAATTGGCCGGTGAACCCCGTGCCCCCGTTTCTTCCTTTGGCCTATGCCAAAGGCTAGCTTGGAAAATTTCAATGGAAGGTTACGCTCCCCCGGTCGTGCCGTCTGACCTTCGTGCCACCATAGACAAGCTGGTGGCCCAGAGGCAAGCGGTTATCCTATCCCACTATTACTGTAAGCCGGAGATCCATGAGGTGGCCCATTTCGTGGGCGATTCCCTGGGCCTGTCCCAGGAGGCCGCCCGTAACCCGGCCAAGGTCATTATTTTTTGCGGCGTTCATTTCATGGCCGAGACGGCCAGTATCCTTTGTCCCGACAAGACGGTTATCTTGGCCAACCCCGAGGCCGGCTGTCCCATGGCCGACATGATCACCCACGATGCCCTCTCGGCCAGGAAAAAGGAGCTTAACGGGGTCCCGGTCCTCACCTACGTCAACTCTCCGGCGGCGGTCAAGGCCTTAAGTGACATCTGTTGCACCTCGGCCAACGTGGTGGCCGTCCTAAGATCGCTTCCCTCCAAGACGATCCTGATGACCCCCGACAAAAACCTGGCCATTTACGCCCAAAAGTTTACGCCCGAGAAAGAAATCCTTACTTGGCCCGGCTTCTGCCCCACCCACCACCGCCTGAACTTGGCCGAAATCGTGGCCTTGAAAGAGGCCCATCCCGAGGCCGAGGTCTTGGCCCACCCCGAGTGCCAGCCGAAGATCCTGAAAGAGGCCCACTTCATAGGCTCCACCAGCGGGCTAATCAAGCGGGCGGCCGAAAGCGCCAAAACCGAGTTCATCGTCCTCACCGAGGAAGGGGTGCTCCACCCCATGCGCAAAGCCAACCCCGGCAAGGTTTTTTACACCCCGGCCACCTCCATGGTCTGCCCAAACATGAAAAAAAACTCGCTGGCCGACATTGTGGTCGCCCTGGAAAACTTGGCCCCGGTAATCAAGGTTCCCGAAGAAATCCGCCTACCGGCCCTCCAAGCCGTGGACCGCATGATGGCCGTCCCCCGCGATTAAAAAAAGCCGCTTTCCCCTTAAGGAAAGCGGCTTTCAAGTTTGTGGCCCAGTTTCGTCCCCGTGGACCGAATCGATGGAGCTAGGCCGATGGGACTTGGCTCTGGGGGCGGCTTCGGCCCCAGGGCCTTAGCTTTCGCCTCCGGCCAGGTTGTAGTTACGTTTCTTTAGAACCCGGTGGATGGTCATGTGCGAGACGGAGTCGATTAATTTCAGTTCGGTGGCCATTTTGGCCAAGAGTCTGACCGACCAGCGCTCCCGGCCCCCAGGGACCTCGGAATTAGCCAAGTCGATCAGCTTATCCTCGAAAGACAAATCGATCTTGGCCCGGTTGGCTGCCGTTTGATCCTCGGGCGGGGCGTTGTCTACGGCGTACCTCGGGCCCCCGGCCAAGTAAAGTCTTTTCAGGTCGGCCAAAGTCGAAAGGCTCAAGCCCAGGCTGCGTGAGACGTGGGCGTCGGTTAAGCCGGGCCCATGTTTGCCGCAATCCAGCCAAATCAAGGCCATGGCCAAGATCGCCTTTCGGGTACGCCTCTGCCCGTTACCCACGATTTCGTTCAATTCTTTCAGGTGCTCAGGGGTTAACCTGACGATGTCCAATCTCCTCATGGCTCCGTCTCTCGTTTGGTCGATTGCTTGGGGTCCTTAAGAGCCCCGGCGAATTCCGCCCCGTTTGGCCAAAAACCGATCGGGGCGATAACGAATCGATAGGTTGCCTTACCAATGGTGGCTCGCGGCGTAGCGCTGTGATGGTTGTCAGTTTCGGTAGCTTTCGTATGGGCGGCTTCCACTGGTCGGCAAAAACGCGGCGGTAACGGCCCGGTATCGATGAGGGTAATTACCCCATTGACGATGGCCGCTTAAGGTCAAGTTTTAATACGGTTTTATGTTCTAAAAGCTATCGATATATTTTATACGAAATTTTAGAGCTAAAAATAATGATTTTAACATGTCTCTGGGCTTGAAATAAATTTATTATAGCTGTGAGTCTCCAGCGCTATGACTCCGAGCTATGGTGTATAGTTTAACAAAGATAGTTTTTGATGTCAAGTAACTTATCAAGATCATATAATAGTCTAGCAAAAAAATTCCCTTGGTCACATGGTAGTTTACGACTAAAGACTAAGTTCTGACTCTATAGCTCATATTTTTGCTTAAGAATTTTTCCAAAATCAAAATAGATATCTTGTTTCTTACTTTTAACCAATAAATTTCTACCTTAAAGCTCATAATAATCCAATAATTATAGAACAGCCCGCTGGTTGGTCTCCGGCCCCTTTCGTCCCGTCCCGTTGGTAATGTAGATTTGCCCATCCGTCCCCTCCCCCAGACAAACAAACCCCAACCCCGACCGTTGACCACGGCCGGGGCCGAAAGGGCGCTGGCGCCCGGCGGGCCAAAAACCCCGACCGTTGACCACGGCCGGGCCCGAAAGGGCGCTGGCGCCTAAAGGCTAAGGGGCCTCGGCAACGCCGGGAAGCCGAAGCCTTGGGGCTGGCCCCTTGGGGACGGGATTAGGGAGCTTGGTAAGGGGTTTGGGGTTAAGGGATAAAGGAAACCGTTTGGCCGTGGGTTCGTTTTGGTTGGGCCAGGGGGAGGCGAGCCTCCCTGGGAACGGCCCGAGTGGGCTGGGGAGGGAATGGAGAAGCGGGGAAGGGTTTGGGCCTCGCGGGGTCCGGAAACGGCTTGGGAAGAGGCCGTTAAAAGGCCGGTTTGGCGACGAGCCGGTATTCTTCGTAGGTTACGGGGTCATGCCATTCGGTAGGGCCCCGGTTGGCGTTGGGCGTTATGCCGATATGGGTGAAAGAGCAGTCGGGGGCGGCCCCATGCCAGTGGCGGGCATTGGGGGGGATCTCGACCACGTCGCCCTTCTCCAGGCGCCTTGGGGGTTGGCCACTTTCCTGATAGTAGCCAACCCCGCCGGTACAGAGAAGGATTTGGCCCTGGGGGTGGGAATGCCAATTGTTTCTGGCCCCAGGCTCAAATTTCACGTCGTAAACGGTAGCATTGTAGACTCCGCGGGAATCGGCGACGAGTAAGTTAACGAAAGCCGGTCCGGTGAAATGGGCCGGGGAAGCTTTTGTCCCGATCTTGAATATCGATGACTGCATGGTGTTCCTCCCACGTTTGGCCGGTTGTAATATTATGAGGGTAGGATATCACGGTTGGCCTAATAATGGGTAAGAAATTATTTGACAGGGCGGGCCTTTAACATGGAAAGAAGGTAATGCGAGCGGATCCAGGTTTGGGACAAAAGATGGGGAATACGATTATAGACGGAAGGATTTTTAAACCAAGGGAGCCCTTTGGTGGTATGGCCAAAGGGCTCCGGTTAGCCGTTCGAGGCTACTTATTTACTGCCTAATCGATCGAATCTACCGAAAGGGTATCGACGACCGAAGTCGATTTGGCGGTCGCTGGCCTGGCTCAAGGACACGGGCGGAGGCCTTGGGAGACCGGTGGAGGCCGGTGGTGACCGGGGTCAGTCGACCAGGAGGTTGTTGGCCGTCATGGCCTCGGGTATGGGCAGATCCATGAGCCTGAGGATGGTCGGGGCCAAGTCCGAGAGCTTGCCGTTTTTGCCCGAAAGGCGGGAGACGGGCGCCTTGGCGACATATACGCACTCAACCGGGAAGAGGGTGTGGCTGGTCTTGACCAGGCCGGTTTGGGTATCGATCATCTCCTCGGCGTTGCCATGGTCGGCGGAGATGAGGATCTGGTAGCCCTTATCCAGTAACGGGGGGACGATTTGGGCTAGGCATTGGTCGGTGACTTCAACGGCCTTAACCGCCGCTTCCATAACCCCGGTATGGCCGACCATGTCGCAGTTGGCGTAGTTTATAACGATTAGGGGATAGTCCTGGGGCAAGTAAGTTTCCAGGAACAGTTTGGTGAGGATTTCCGCCTCCATCTCCGGGTGGCTGGCGAAGGTGGCCGGATCGAAGCGGCCTTTAACCTCGATTTGGTCCTCAAGGGGAAAGGGTTTTGTCGATTTGCCGTTAAAGAAACTGGTCACGTGGCGAAATTTTTGGGTCTCGGCTAGGCGCAACTGGCGCAGGCCGGCCGAGGATACCACCTCGCCCAGAAGGTGGGGCATGCCCTCGTCGCCGCCCATGGGGCCCAGCAAATAGGCCTCAAACTCGTCATAGTAACGGGTTAGGCCCAGGTAGGCCACTTTGGGCCTGACTTCCCTCTGGCCGGGGTATTTGTCCTCCACGAAGGCCTGGGTCAGCTCGATGGCCCTATCTTGGCGGAAGTTGGTGTGGATGACGCAGTCGCCGTCCTTCATGCCCCTATAGCCCT